>CANINJ010000112.1 GCA_947468985.1 Bacteroidota bacterium | reverse complement strand
CGAAATCATAAAAGAAGGCGGAATTATACTTTATCCAACAGATACGGTTTGGGGAATTGGTTGCGATGCTACAAATCCTGAAGCCGTTGCCAAAATCTATAATCTCAAGCAAAGATCAGAAACTCAAAGTATGATTGTGCTGATGAATGGCGAAAAAATGATGTACAATGTTTTTAAAGACATTCCTGAAGTAGCTTGGCAATTAATAGATTTATCCGAAAATCCAACAACACTAATTTTAGACAATCCAAGAAATGTAGCGGCAAATTTGATTTCGCAGGACAAATCGTTAGGAATTAGAATAGTAAAAGAGCCTTTTTGCTTTAAATTAATGGAAAAAATGAGAAAACCATTAGTTTCCACTTCTGCTAATATTTCGGGGCAACCCACGCCGATTGCCTTCAAAGATATTAGCCCAGAAATTATTAAAGGTGTGGACTATGTTGTAAATTTGCACCGCGATAAAATTGGAGGAAAGCCATCGACAATTATAAAATTGACTAACGATTCCCAAGTGAAAATTATTAGAAAATAGGAAATTACCGCATTTTTTTTAGCCACAGATTCACAGATTTATTAAATAAATATAAAATGGTAAATTATTTATACGAAGAGGATACTTATAAAATTATTGGAGCCTTGATTGAAGTTCACAAAAATTTAGGTAAAGGATTCTCTGAAATTGTTTATAAAGATGCTTTTGAATATGAGTTAAAAAAGATTAATTTTTCTTTTGACAGGGAAAAAGAGTATTCAGTTCATTATAAAGATATAATCTTAAATCATAAATTTTATGCTGATTTTGTAGTTTTAGATAAAATCATCATTGAAATAAAATCGACTGAATCATTGCATGAAAAACATATTTCACAATGCTTAAACTATTTGCACGTTTCTGGCCATAGACTTGCTATTTTAGTAAACTTCAACAAAACGTCTCTTGAGTATAAAAGAATCATTAAATAATACAAGTAAAATCTGTGAATCAGTGGCTACAATAAAAAACAACTATAGCATCTCTTTAGGAAATAAAATCTTCGAAGTAATTTCCAAAGCTTCCCAGCAACTAAACATAGAAAGTTATGTGATTGGTGGGTTTGTGCGGGATTTAATATTAGGTAGAGATTTCAAAAAAGACATCGATATTGTTGCCGTGGGAAGCGGAATTGAACTCGCCTTAAAAGTATCGGAATTGCTTCCCAACAAACCAAAAGTGCAAGTTTTTAAGACTTATGGAACTGCAATGTTACGTTTTGAAGATACCGAAATTGAATTTGTTGGCGCTCGAAAAGAATCCTATCATTTTGAAAGTAGAAATCCAGTTGTAGAAAACGGAACTTTAGAAGACGATCAAAACCGCCGTGATTTTACCATAAATGCATTGGCATTATCTTTAAATCAATCAAATTTTGGTGAATTATCCGATCCTTTCAATGGCTTGGAGGATATGAAAAATAAAATCATAAAAACGCCTCTTGATCCTGATATTACTTTTTCTGATGATCCGTTGCGAATGCTTCGTGCCATTCGGTTTGCCAACCAATTAGGGTTTGAAATTGAGGAAAATTCGTTGCAATCGATAACTCAAAACAAAGAGAGAATCAATATTATTTCTGGGGAACGTATTGTGGACGAGTTGAATAAAATACTTTCGACCGACAAACCCTCGATAGGCTTTCTATTGTTATACAAAACAGGGCTTTTGGATATTATTCTTCCCGAATTAACTGCTTTGAATCAAGTGGAAGAAATTGATGGACATACCCACAAAAATAATTTTTATCACACTTTAGAAGTCGTTGATAATATTTGCCCAAATACAGACGATGTTTGGTTGCGATGGTCGGCTTTATTGCACGATATTGGAAAAGCACCTACAAAACGCTTCAATAAAAAACAAGGTTGGACGTTTCACGGACACGAATTTTTGGGCGGAAAAATGGCAAAGAAAATCTTTGAACGCTTGCACATGCCTTTGAATCACAAAATGAAATTTGTTCAAAAAATGGTTATGCTGAGTTCTCGACCAATTGTTTTGTCTGAAGATATTGTAACTGATTCGGCTGTACGTCGTTTGGTTTTTGATGCGGGGGAAGATGTTGAAAATCTAATGACACTTTGTGAAGCAGATATTACAACCAAAAACCCTAATAAATTCAAGAAATACCATAACAATTTCGAAATTGTTCGTAAAAAAATTGTAGAAGTTGAAGAGCGAGATCACGTTCGGAATTTTCAACCGCCAATTACAGGCGAAGAAATTATGGTGATTTTCAATTTGAAACCTTCCAAAGAAATCGGAATTTTAAAAGAAGCCGTTAAAGAAGCCATTCTAGAAGGTGAAATTGCTAATGAATATGCTGCTGCTTATGAATTTATTTTAATTAGAGGAGCAAAATTGGGATTAAATAAAGTTTAACTACTGTTGAAATGTAATGAACTCATTTTATAAATAAATTTGCAAATAATAATTTACAACTCATAACAGAAATTATAAATTTCAGATAATGAAAAAAGAGAATAAATCCGTACTCATTTGGCTTTTATCAGGCTGTGTTTTAATCTTCCTAATGGTAGTCGTTGGAGGAATCACAAGACTAACAAACTCGGGACTTTCAATGACCGATTGGCACTTGGTGACCGATACTTTTCCACCACTTTCTGAAGCAAAATGGGAAGAAGCTTTTCAGCAATACAAACAATTTCCTGAATACCAAAAAATCAACATTCATAATGATTTTACACTTTCAGACTATAAGTATATCTATTTTTGGGAATGGTTTCACCGCCTAATTGGTCGCGCGATTGGAATGGTATTTATTATCCCATTTATTTACTTTTTGATTCGTAAAAAATTAGACAAAAGCACCATTAAGAAAAGTATTGTTCTTTTAGGATTGGGCGGTTTACAAGGTTTTTTCGGTTGGTTTATGGTACGAAGTGGACTAATTGATAACCCCGATGTAAGTCATTTCAGATTGGCATTGCACCTCACAACTGCTTTTATTACATTCGCTTATACTTTTTGGGTGGCTCTGGATTTAATCTATCCTGAAAAAGTAAAAATCGAGAAATCATTACGAACAATTGCCCAATTTGCATTGGCATTTTTGCTGTTGCAAATTATTTATGGTGGTTTTGTTGCAGGTTTAAATGCTGGTTTAATTCACAATCACTGGCCTTTAATGAGCGATGGACAATTCATTCACGATAGTGTATTTTTAGAACAAAAGAACTTGTTTTTGAGTTTTACAGAAGGCAAAAGTGGCGTTCAATTTATACATAGAACTTTGGCATATATTGTGGTTGCAAGCATTGGATTTCTATATTTTAAAAGTAAAAAATTCACATTGAATAAAGCACAAACCAATGGAATTAATCTACTTTTGGCAATGGTATTTGTTCAATTTGTTTTGGGTGTTTTTACTTTATTGTATGGCGTTCCGGTTTGGCTTGGACTTACACATCAAATTAGTGCTTTTTTCTTGCTATCGGCAATGACGTTCACATTACATCGCTTATCAAAATAATATTTCTGACTATATTGTCGCATTTCTGTTTACATTATTATAAATGTCTAAACTTGCCGCCCAAGATAAATTCTTAGATTTATCAGATTATGGAAGACCTTTTGGAAAATGGTTTGCCAATTTACTGAAAAATACCCGCTTCACCCCTATTCACGTTACGCTATTATTTGGTCTTTCAGGACTAATTTCTATAGTTTGTATTTTGCAAAATCAGTATGTTTTGGCAGGCTTTTTCATTGTATTAAAGTCTGCAATTGATGCTGCTGATGGGGAATTAGCTCGGTTGAAAAATACGCCTTCTTATGTTGGAAGATACCTCGATAGTATTTTTGATATTGTACTAAATTTTATGTTTTTAATGACAATTTGCTATGTGTCAAAAACGACAATTTGGCTAACCATTTTAGCATTTATTGGGATGCAATTACAGGGTACTTTATACAATTATTACTATGTAATTTTGAGAAATAAATCGGTGGGTGGAGATACAACAAGTAAAATTTTTGAGTACAAATCGCCACGAGCTTTGCCAGGAGAAACACAAAAATCTGTTGATATTTTATTTAGAATTTACACCGTGGTTTACGGAACATTTGACAAGGTAATTCACTTTTTAGACCAAGATGCCTACAAGGTAAAAACGTTTCCAAATTGGTTTATGACGTTACTTTCAATTTACGGATTGGGATTTCAATTGTTGCTAATTGCGATTATGTTGCCAATGAATTTGATTGAATACATTATTCCGTTTTTCATTGTTTACACATTATTTATTTTTGTGATAATTGCCATCAGAAAAACCGTTTTTAAGGCTTAAAATCACCATAGAATAAATCGATACTTCATATCTAAAATATTATTTATCAATTATTTAAATACAATTACTTAAATTTAAAATAGAATTATATTTTATCCAATCCAATTTTTGAAATCCGATACTTTTTCACGACTTACAATCACTTCTTCCTCTTTAAAAGTCGGTAAAATAACCCTCAATCTTGAGTTGCTATAGACTACTATTTCCTTAATTGATTTCATTGGAATTATAAATTTCCGACTGATTCTATAAAAATCTTTGGTGTCTAATTCTTGTTCCAAAACTTCTAATGTGGATTCAATTAAATAATTTCTGTTGTCGAAAGTATGAATATACGTTCCTTTATTTTCGCTAAAAAAACATTCAATTTCATCGGTTGAAATTACTTTTAGGTGCTGCCCTATTTTCACTGTAAACCGTTTTTTGAATTCTTGTTCAAATGAATTTTGGAACATTTTTTTAATTTTTTCAAAGTCCATTTGACTCGTGAAAATTCCTTCTTTTGATTTCTGAAAATGCGCTGCGAATTTCAAAATTGAAACTTCTAATTCGACTTCGTCAATTGGCTTTAAAAGATAATCAATTGAGTTCAATTTGAAAGCTCGTAATGCATATTCGTCATACGCAGTTGTGAAAATTACTGCGCTTTTTATTTCGACTTTTTCAAATATTTCAAATGACAATCCGTCTGACAATTGTATGTCTAAAAAAATCAAATCGGGATGTTCGTTATTAGAAAACCAATCTATAGCTTCTTGAACAGAATGAAGCATTACTTCTACCCGAACATTTAACTTTTCAAGTTTGCGTTGCAATAATCTTGCAGCTGGCTTTTCATCTTCTATGATTATGGTTTTCATTTGACTGGTTTTAAATTTTAAAAAAAGACATTATAGATTTGACTTTTTATCTTTATCCATCAATTCCTTAATTTTTCTATCTTCCCAGTTTTTGTCAAACAACAAATTACTTCCAAAAACGCTTATTCCATGTGACAGTATTCCAATTCCCCAAAACAAAGCTACCGTGAAACTTTTCCATTGCCAAAATTCATTTTTATTCGCCAAATATATTTGAATAATAAGGAATATATTGACTAATACATAAACCAATAAATGGATGTAAAATCCTTTAATACTTTTCACTCTTTTTTGAGCAGCATAATAACGCTCGTCTTTTTGAATTTGATTTTCCATTTTGTTTTTATTTAAATTTATTTCCAATTTTGTTTGTTTTCTTCTTTATTCATTAGCTCTTGAATTTTTTGTGCTTCCCAATTTGAACTAAAACCATAAACCTTAAATGCCTTCATTATTAATCCAAATCCCCATCCAAACATAGAAAACCAAAACCACTGAAATTGAGGGCTAAATCTTAGATTTATAAAAATAAGAAAAGGAATAACCACACAAAATGAAATTAAACTGGTATAAAACTTTCTTAGTTCATCAACTTGTTGTTTTGCTTTGTAGTAAGCTTTTTCTGCATCGTAATTTAAATTTTCCATGATTGTAATTTGTTTTGTAAGTATTGGTAATTTGACTGTAAATGAGCGTTCGTTTTGTTCAATTGTAACTTTTCTATTTGTAATAATGGCGTAGCGGCTTATAATGTTTTGAATTCCAACACCTTGCCCTTCTTGAAGAACCGCTTTCTTTTGAAAATTATTTTGAATAATCAAAGTATCTTTTTCTATGTAAATTTTAATGTGCAATGGTTTTTGTTCACTAATAATATTATGCTTTACTGCATTTTCTAATAGTAATTGCAAGGAAAGCGGTACAACTTTGGCTTCGGGATCAATGTTTTCTATTGAAATTTCATAGGTCAAACTGTTTTCAAAACGCATTTGCAACAAATTCATATAAGTTTTGGCAAAAGCCAATTCTTCTTGAATTGGAACCAAATCTTTGTCTTTTTGTTCCAAAACATAACGATACACTTTAGATAAAGCAGTTGTAAATCGTTGGGCATTTTCTGGATTTTCTTCAATTAATGAACTCAAAACATTCAGACTATTGAAAAGAAAATGCGGGTCAATTTGATTTTTTAACGTTTCAAACTTTGCGGAAGCAGTTCCAGCGATGATCTTCTGCTCTTTGACTTTGTTTTCTTGTTTTTTAATAATAGATACT
>CANINJ010000111.1 GCA_947468985.1 Bacteroidota bacterium | reverse complement strand
GTGATGCATTCATTAATTCAATGGCAAGAATTCGCTCTAAATTATCCATAATTCTAAGCGCTTTGGTAGCTGCATTTGCCCCCATACTCACATGATCTTCTTGTCCATTAGAAGAAACAATACTATCAATACTGGCGGGAGTTGCCAATTGTTTGTTTTGACTTGCAATGCTTGCAGCGGTATATTGTGGAATCATAAATCCAGAATTTAAACCTGGATTATCAACCAAAAACGCAGGAAGATTTCGCAATCCTGATATCAATTGGTACGTTCGTCTTTCAGAAATACTTCCTAATTCTGCTAAAGCAATGGCAAGAAAATCTAAAGAAATCGCCAAAGGTTGTCCGTGGAAATTACCCCCAGAAAGTATCTGATCACTTTCTATAAATATATTTGGATTATCAGTAACCGAGTTGATTTCGGTTTTAAAAACTTTTTTAACATAATCAAGTGCATCTTTTGAAGCACCGTGAACTTGAGGAATACATCGGAAAGAATACGGATCTTGAACGTGAGTTTTCGGTTGTGCTATAATTTCGCTTCCCTCTAAAAACTCATTCACACGATTTGCAGTAACAATTTGCCCTTTGTGAGGTCTGATAAAATGAATTAACTCGTTAAAAGGCTCTTGTCGTCCATCAAATCCTTCCAAAGAAATCGTTCCAATTAAATCCGCTAAATAAGAATATTTACTAGCTTTTATGAGGATATGTGTTCCATAAGCGCTCATGAATTGCGTTCCATTTAGCAATGCTAAACCTTCTTTAGATTGCAAAACAATAGGTTTCCAACCAAAATGATCCATCACTACAGAAGTTGGTACTTTATTTCCGTTAAATACCACTTCACCTTCTCCTAAAAGTGGCAATGATAAATGGGCTAAAGGAGCCAAATCACCAGATGCACCAAGGGAACCTTGTGTATAAATTATTGGCAAAATATCATTATTATAAAAGTCAATTAAGCGCAAAACAGTCGCCAATTGCACTCCTGAATAACCGTAACTCAACGATTGTATTTTTAAAAGCAAAATCAACTTCACAATTTCTGAAGGTACTTCCTCCCCTGTTCCGCATGCGTGCGATTTAACTAAGTTTTCTTGAAGTTGAGAAAGGTTTTCATTTGAAATTTTAACATTACAAAGCGATCCAAAACCTGTGTTTATTCCGTAAATAGCCGTTGCATTAGATTCCATTTTTTTATCTAAATAATCTCTGCATTTTTGAATATTCACTCTTGCCTCTTCGGATAATTCAATGGTTTTATTATGACTTATGATTTCTTGAATTACTTCTAATGAAAGAATATCGGTACTTATATAATGAATGCTACTCATGATTTTTGTTTTATTACAAGCACAAAAATCCGTAAATACTACTTATAAAGCAAGGTTTATTAGTATATTTTATGATTATTATAATTATGAAGTGGATTCTAGATAGGCAATTCCAATATTCTCAATAATGTCAGAGGCAATAAATGCTTGGTAACTCATTTTTGGGGCTGCAATATCGGCTGTTAATCCGTGTAAATAAACACCTAAAATTGCTGCATCCAAAGGTTTGTAGGATTGAGCAACCAAACTTGTTATAATTCCGGACAAAACATCGCCACTTCCAGCTGTTGCCAATGCTTGATTTCCAGTCGTGTTTTCATAGATTTCATCTTGAAAAAAGATAACTGTTGGCGCGCCTTTAACCACAATAATAAGGTCATATTTATGAGATAATTGTGCTATTCGATACCTTTTATCTTGATCTGAATCCCAATTTCCAATTAGTCGGTCTAATTCTTTCGGGTGTGGAGTTAGAATTGTGTGTTTGGGAACTAATTCCAACCATTCTAAATTTTCAGAAAGTATGTTTAATCCGTCAGCATCAATGATTAATGGGGTTTTATTGCTTTTTATGAAATAATAAAATGCGTGTTGGGTATCCAAATTCTGCCCCATCCCCATCCCTATTCCAATGGCTTGAAATTTATTATCGGTATTTATTGCAGTTAAATGTTCCATAAAATCATCGGTTTCAACCATCACTTCAGGATTTGAAATTTGCAAAATCTCATAACCACATTTTGGAATAAATGCAGTAACCAATCCGCAACCTGTTTTCAAACAAGCTTTTGAAGCCAAAACTACCGAACCCATTTTTCCATAGCATCCACCAATAATCAAAGCGTGACCTTGAATCCCTTTGTGAGTGAATTTATCAACGGGACGGTATCTTTTTCTAAATTCTTCTCTATTAATTATCATAAAATGATGTTTAAATTGCAATTAAATTTACGACAAATTGACCGTTTATTTATTCATTTATCAAAATAAGTTTTATAAAACGAGAAATAATTAATTAATAGTTATGTAGCGTTAAAAATTTTATGTTTTTTTATTGTATTTATTTGGTAGCCGGACGCTTTGTCACTCCATAAAAAATGAATAAATTAGCCGCACTAAATAAAAGCTAACAAGACAATGAAAAATACAGCACTGACGCACATCCACGAAAGTTTGGGAGCAAAAATGCTTCCGTTTGCAGGTTACAATATGCCCATTTTATATGAAGGTGTGAATGCCGAACACGAATCAGTGCGAAATGCTTTGGGTGTTTTTGATGTTTCTCACATGGGGGAATTTTTACTTACGGGTCAAAATGCATTGGCTTTAATTCAAAAAGTCACCTCGAATGACGCGGCAACTTTAACAATTGGAAGAGCACAATATTCTTGTTTACCAAATAATGACGGCGGGATTGTAGATGATTTAATTGTCTATAAAATGAAGGATGAAGAATATTTATTGGTTGTAAATGCCTCGAATATTGACAAAGATTGGAATTGGATTTCATCGCACAATGATTTGGGTGTTGAAATGAAAAACCTTTCTGAAGACTATTCTTTATTGGCAATTCAAGGTCCAAAAGCTGTTGAAGCGATGCAATCATTATCATCAATTGATTTATCAGCAATTGCTTATTATCATTTTGAAGTAGCGGATTTTGCAGGTTTTGATAATGTAATTATTTCTGCAACTGGTTATACTGGTTCTGGTGGATTTGAGATTTATTGCAAAAACGACCAAGTGGAAACCATTTGGAACAAAGTTTTTGAGGCGGGTGGTCCTTTTGAAATCAAACCAATCGGATTGGCAGCTCGCGATACGTTGCGTTTGGAAATGGGTTTCTGTTTGTATGGAAACGATATCAACGACACGACTTCGCCATTGGAAGCTGGATTGGGTTGGATTACAAAATTCACAAAAGAGTTTACCAATTCAGAAAATTTGAAGCAACAAAAAGAAGCAGGTGTTACTAAAAAATTAGTGGCTTTTGAAATGCAAGAACGCGCGGTGCCTCGTCACGACTACGAAATTGTAGATGCCAATGGAACAGTTATTGGGATTGTAACTTCGGGAACGATGTCGCCATCAATGAATGTTGGAATTGGAATGGGTTATGTGCCAACAGCCTTTTCAGCCGTGGATAGTGAGATTTTCATTAGAATCAGAAAAAACGATGTTCCTGCAAAGGTTATTAAATTGCCGTTTTATAAGACGTAAAAACTATTGCATTTAAAGATTAAAAAAAATAAGTTGGCAATTGAAATTGAATAAGTTATTTTTGCAATAGTTAAGAAATGATTAATTATTTATGATTGAGGATTAACGACTTTTGATTTTAGAATTAAAAAAACAAGAAATGGGAAGAGCTTTTGAATTCCGAAAAGGTAGAAAAATGAAACGCTGGTCAGCAATGGCCAAAGCATTTACTAGAATTGGTAAAGATATTGTAATGGCAGTTAAGGAAGGTGGACCAAATCCTGATGCCAATTCAAGATTGAGAGCTGTAATACAAAACTCTAAGGCTGTAAATATGCCGAAAGAAAATGTAGAACGTGCCATCAAAAAAGCAACAGATAAAGATACTGCCAACTATAAAGAAGTTTTATTTGAAGGTTATGCACCGCATGGTATTGCGATTCTTGTGGAAACAGCTACTGATAATAACAACAGAACGGTTGCTAATGTTAGAAGTTATTTCAATAAATGCAATGGTACTATGGGAACGCAAGGCTCGGTTGAATTTATGTTTGATCACACGTGCAACTTCCGAATTCCAGCAAACGGTATGGATCCTGAAGAATTAGAATTGGAGTTAATCGATTTTGGAGCTGAAGAAGTTTTTGAAGACGAAGATGGAATTTTAATTTACGCCGCTTTTGGTAGCTTTGGAACCATCCAAAAGGAATTGGAAAACAGAAACCTAGAAATACTTTCATCAGGTTTTGAGCGCATTCCTCAAATTACAAAAAAACTAACAGAAGCTGAAATGTCTGACGTTGAGAAACTTATAGAGAAAATTGAAGAAGATGATGACGTGATGAACGTATATCATACGATGGAAGAATAAGTTTTTAAGATTAAGTGATTCAAAGATTTAAATAATAAAAAAACTCCAGAGCGATCTGGAGTTTTTTTGTTATTTATAGGTCTAAGATTCTAAAATTTAAGACGTCTAATTTTCTATTTAATAAACTCAATCTTCTGAGCTTCTTCGGTTTTAACACTATCAAAGAAACCTTGTTCGTTCATCCAATCGTCACTGAATACTTTGCTCATATAACGTGATCCGTGATCTGGGAAAATAGCGATTACATTACTGTTTTTATCAAACTCCCCTTCGTTTGCATATTGTCTAATCGCTTGAAGAACGGCACCAGATGTATAGCCTACAAATAAACCTTCTCTTCTTGCCAATTCTCTAGTTGCATGTGCACTTTCTTCATCGGTTACTTTCATAAAGTAATCTATAGAATCAAAATCAGTAGCAGATGGGATTAAGTTTTTCCCCAAGCCTTCAATACGGTAAGGATATATTTCGTCGTTGTCAAATTCTTTAGTCTCGTGGTATTTCTTTAATACCGATCCAAAAGCATCAACACCTAAAATTCTAATATTTGGATTTTTTTCTTTCAAGTATTTTGCAATCCCAGAGATAGTTCCTCCAGTTCCACTACACGCTACTAAATGTGTGATTTGACCGTTTGTTTGTTCCCATATTTCAGGACCAGTAGAGTTATAATGCGCATCAACATTCAATTGGTTGAAATATTGATTAATATATACAGAACCTTTCGTTTCGTCGTGCAAACGTTTGGCAACAGAATAATAAGAACGCTCATCATCAGCAGAAACATTAGCAGGACAAACATAAACTTTAGCACCCATGCTTCTCAACATGTCAATTTTATCAAGTGAAGACTTTGAACTTACAGCCAAAATACAGTTGTAGCCCTTTATGATACTTACCATTGCCAAACTAAAACCCGTGTTTCCAGAGGTGGTTTCTATTATGGTATCTCCAGGTGATAATATTCCTTTTTTCTCAGCTTCTTCAATAATATATAATGCAATTCTATCTTTCGACGAATGACCAGGATTGAAAGCTTCTACTTTTGCGTAAAAGTTTCCATCTAAATCATCAGTAACTTTGTTGAGTTTAATTAATGGTGTATTTCCAATTAAATCAAGTATACTGTCGCAGGCCTTTATTTTTTCTTTCATAAAAAGTAGTCCATTAAGATTCAAATATTCAATCTATGTTAACCTCTGTACTTGCAAATTTAACAATTATTTTCTAATTATTTTCCTATTTTTTCTAAATCTAATAAAAAAATGAATTCCTTAGCCAATTCTTTTAATGCTTCAAAACGTCCAGAAGCTCCTCCATGCCCTGCATCCATATTGGTATCCAGATAGATAACATTAGAATCGGTTTTCAAAGCACGTAATTTAGCGACCCATTTTGCAGGTTCCCAATATTGCACTTGAGAATCATGTAAACCCGTTGAAATGTACATTGTTGGATATTCTTGGGCTTTCACGTTGTCATAAGGTGAATAGGATTTCATATAATTATAATATTTCTTAACGTTGGGATTTCCCCATTCGTCATATTCTCCAGTTGTCAAGGGAATGGTATCGTCAAGCATCGTCGTCATTACATCTACAAATGGCACTTGGGCAATGATTCCGTTGTATAATTCAGGTGCCATATTTGCAATTGACCCCATCAATAATCCACCTGCAGATCCTCCTTCGGCATATAAATGAAGTGGTGACGTATATTTCTCGGCAATCAAAAATTTGGAACAATCGATAAAATCCGTAAAGGTGTTTTTCTTTTTCAATAATTTTCCATCTTCATACCATTGTCGTCCTAAATCTTCTCCCCCGCGAATGTGCGCTATTGCAAATATAAATCCGCGATCCAACAAACTCAATCGTGTTGATGAAAAGGTTGCATCCATTGAGTACCCATAGGAACCATAAGCATATTGCAACAACGGATTGGAACCGTCTTTCTTCAATTCTTTTCTGTAAACCATCGAAATTGGCACTTTCGTTCCATCAGTTGCTGTAGCCCAAACGCGTTCTTCAGTGTAGTTGTTTTTATCAAATTTATCCCCTAAAACCTCTTGTTCTTTCATCACTTCCTTTGCCTTAGTCTTCATATTGAAATCAATAATCGACGACGGTGTTGCCATTGATTGATAGCCGTAACGTAAAATATCGGTATCAAAATCAACGTTGGTAGAAGTATAGGC
>CANINJ010000110.1 GCA_947468985.1 Bacteroidota bacterium | reverse complement strand
GAAGCCTTGTATACTTCTTATGAAGCGGCAGGAAAAGGTAGAAAAACCATCAAAGCACACGAATTATGGGAGAAAATTCTAGAGTCGCAAATCGAAACTGGAACGCCATACATGTTGTACAAAGATGCAGCCAATAGAAAATCGAACCAGAAAAATTTAGGAACTATTCGTTCATCGAATTTGTGTACCGAGATTATGGAATTCACATCGAAAGATGAAATTGCAGTTTGTAATTTGGCTTCCCTTTCGTTACCAATGTTTGTTGAAAACGGAAAATTCAACCACGATTTGTTGTTTACCGTTACCAAACGCGTGACCAGAAACTTGAACAAAGTAATCGACAGAAATTATTATCCTGTAATTGAAGGAGAAAATTCAAACAAGCGTCACCGCCCAATTGGGTTGGGAGTGCAAGGATTGGCGGATGCATTTATTATGTTGCGCATGCCGTTTACAAGCGACGAAGCTAAAAAATTGAACCAAGAAATTTTCGAAACTTTATATTTTGCTGCCGTAACCGCATCAATGGAATTGGCAATCGAAGAAGGCCCGTATTCAAGTTATGTTGGTTCGCCAATATCGCAAGGAGAATTCCAGCACAACCTTTGGGGAATGAAAGACGAAGAACTTTCAGGCCGTTGGGATTGGGCTGTATTGCGTAAAGAAGTGTTGAAAAACGGAGTAAGAAACTCGCTTTTAGTAGCGCCAATGCCAACCGCTTCAACTTCGCAAATATTAGGAAACAACGAAGCTTTTGAGCCTTACACTTCTAATATTTACACTCGACGCGTACTTTCTGGCGAATTCATTGTAGTCAACAAACATTTGCTTGAAGATTTAGTGAAATTAGGACTTTGGACAGAAGACCTAAAACAAGAATTAATGCGTGAAAACGGATCGGTTCAAAACCTAAATATCCCACAAGATTTAAAGGAATTGTACAAAACCGTATGGGAAATGTCTATGAAAGACATCATCGATATGTCCCGCCACAGAGGGTATTTTGTAGATCAATCGCAATCGTTGAACTTGTTCATGCAAAACGCAAATTATTCAAAACTAACGTCCATGCACTTCTACGCTTGGCAATCAGGATTGAAAACCGGAATGTACTATTTGCGAACAAAAGCAGCTGTTGACGCTATAAAATTTACCTTGAATAACGATAAAAAAGCAGAGCCAATTGAAGTTCAAGAACAAGAATTAGCCGCTATTCCAGTAGTTACACAAGCCGTAGAAATGTCCCCAGAAGAATACCGCGCCATGATAGAATTGGCAAAAAATGCGGGACCAGACGACTGTGAAATGTGCGGTAGCTAATACCCGATTTTAAATATAAGTAGAGAACCCTTGCAGGAAACTGAAATAAATTCAGTTTGAATGTGAGGGTTTTTTTCTTTTGGGCGTGCCCTCGTATAGGTAATTGCGAGGTACGACATAACCAAACGCTTAATAACTTGGCTTACCACGTTATAGGACGTGGTGCACCACGTCAATTACCCCACTAACCACGTTGTATAACGTGGTTTACCACGTCTAGAACCCCATTCGTTGGGTTGTACAACGTGGTTGACCACGTCATTAACCCCACTGACCCCGTTGGGTAACGTAGTAAACGGAGTTCACGACGTGGTTGACCACGTTATTTAGAAGAAATAGAATTTAACAGGGAAGCCGAAAACTGTAACAAAGAGGAACCCCGACTGCTCGGATATGTACCACAACGGATCGGGCGGATTTGCAATCCGTCCCCACAAAGACAAGAAAATAATTATGTTGAGATTGCTTCGTACCACGCAATGACATAAACGAGGGCGCGACCAAAAAAAAGTCCTAAACTATTGTGTTCAGGACTTTTTTATGTAGTGATTCTAATGAATTATTTAGGATAATGCTTGTTTTAAATCATCGATTAAATCGTCAATATCTTCAATTCCTACGCTCAAACGCACCAAGTCGTCGGTGATTCCAACTTCTTTTCGTTTGTCTTCAGGAATAGATGCGTGGGTCATTAAAGCGGGATGATTTGCCAATGATTCCACGCCACCAAGTGATTCTGCCAAGGTGAAAACATTGAGTTTTTCAAGAAAATGAATGGAATCTTCCTTTTTTCCCGATGTGAATGTGAAGGAAACCATTCCGCCAAAACCGCTCATTTGTTTTTTGGCAATTTCGTGATACGGGTGGCTTGGCAATCCTGGATAATAAACTGTTTTTATTTTTGGGTGATTGTTTAAAAATTCAGCTACTTTTCCGCCATTTTCGCAGTGTCTTTGAACTCTAAGATGCAGTGTTTTTATGCCTCGTAAAACCAAAAAACTGTCCATTGGACCCAATGTTGCGCCCGTTGCAAATTGCTGAAAATGCAATTGACTTCCCAATTCTTCGTCTTTCACAATTAGTGCGCCCGCAATTACATCGGAATGTCCGCCAAGGTATTTTGTGGCAGAATGCATTACGATATCCGCGCCTAAATCTAATGGTTTTTGTAAATAGGGTGTTGCAAAAGTATTGTCAACGGCAAAAAGTATCTTTTTTTCTTTGGTGATTTTCGAAATTTCTTGAATATCCGCCAATTTCATCAAAGGATTTGTTGGTGTTTCAACCCAAACTAATTTGGTGTTTTCATTGATTAACGATTTGAATTTTTCAATATCGTTCATATCTACAAAATGAAATTTAATTCCTGAATCTTTATAAATCCGAGTAAACATTCTATAGGTTCCGCCATATAAATCATCCATTGCAATGATTTCATCGCCCGATTTAAAGGAACGCAAAAGGCAATCTGTTGCTGCTAATCCTGATGAAAATGCTAATCCACGAGTTCCATTTTCAATGCTCGCCAAGGCGTTTTCTAAAGCTGAACGCGTTGGATTTGCAGCGCGACTGTACTCATAATCAGGGTTCAAAGGTTGCCCAGGACTTGTTTGTACAAAAGTTGAGGTTTGATAAACAGGAGGCATTACGGCTCCAGTTGCAGGATCGTGGTGTTGTCCACCGTGTATTGTTTTAGTATTGAATTTCATTTTTCAATTTTTTACAAAGATAAGAGATTATCTTTTTTTAAAGAAGTTTGATTTCATAAAGATTTCAATCATTTTTAGGGACGATTTTTCAGTTTGCTTTTTTATACGTGCAATATTTCGTCAACAATTAGCAGCTCTTCCCGTCGCAATCGCAAGAAAATTTGAGCTACCGCAATAGTGTCTTTTTCGCAGTACGTCACAATTCTGTCGATGTCTTTTTCTACATAAAAAACGTGTCCCACTTGGCTACCGTCGATGTCGCCTTTTGGTGAAGGAATTCCTAAAATTTTGGTTAGAAGTTTTAAGGAAGTGTAGTGTTTGTAATCGCCAAATTTCCATAATTCTAAGGTATCCAAATGTGGAATTTCCCAAGGTTTTTTCCCAAATAAATTCAGTTTGTTTGGAATGGAAATCTGATTAATAATCATCCTTCTTGCGATGAATGGAATGTCGAATTCCTTAGCGTTATGGCCGCACAAAACGTGTTGCGGTTTGTTGAAATGGTTGTTTAATAAATTATTGAAATCGAGTAGAATTTTCTTTTCATCACCAAAGAATGAAGTCACACGAAAGTTGCGAATGTCTCCTTTTATGATAAAATATCCCACAGAAATGCAGACGATTTTTCCAAATTCAGCCCAAATTCCCGCCCGATCATAAAACTCTTCGGGATTGAATTCATCTTTTCTTTGGTATTGTGTTTTATTTCCCCAAAGGTCTTTCATTTCGGCATCTAAATCCTTAAAATCGGCAGCTTCAGGAACTGTTTCAATGTCTAAAAACAGGATATTTTCTAAGTTGAGTTTTTCTATCATTGCCCTAACATTTTGTAGGTTTCATCAATGTAAACGAAAAAGTCGTCACTATGAGGGGATTTGGCAGTTTGCAGCCCTTTTTCATTTCCTAAACGAACAATAATTAATTCGTCTTCTGGAATCACGATTACATATTGCCCTAAATGACCGCGCATATAAAAAATTCTTTTTCCTTTGTAATCGCTCAACCACCAACCGTAGCCGTATTCGGGCGATTCTTTAAATCTTGGCGTAATAGATTTTGCAACGAATGTACTGTCTAAAAGTTGTTTGCCATTCCATTTTCCGTATTGTTTGTATAGTTTTCCGAAACGTGCAAAATCGCGCGCATCACTCGCAATACAACAAAAAGCTTTCACTATTCCATCTTTTTTATCGGTTTGCCAAAGCGCATCATTTTCGGCTCCCATCGGTTTCCAAAAATTCTTTGAAACATAATTTTGGATATGTTCGCCTGTTGCTTTTTCAATTATCATCGCTAATAATTGGGTATTACCACTCAAGTATTTGTATTTTTCTCCTGGTGCATCAATGCCTTTTAATCCTAAAATCACGCTGCTCAAATCGTCAGTAAAATAAGCGCGAGTTGTTATTGAAAATGGACTATAATAGGCTTCGTCCCAATTTAATCCAGATGACATTGAAGACAAATCGCCAACAGTCATTCTCGCCGATTTCCATTCTTTAAATTGCGGATAAAAATCGGAAACTAATTGATCTAAACCTTTGATTTTTCCTTCCATTATTGCTTTTCCAAGAGAAGCAGAAACAATACTTTTTGCCATTGAAAAGGAATTCGATTTTGAATTTTTATCAAAACCATCATAATAACTTTCGTGCCAAATGCTATCGTTTTTTATAATTAAAAAGGCAACCGTTCCTAATTTTTTATGGATTTCTTCTAAAGCTGGTGTCGCCTTAATTTTGTTGTAGTTTTTATGAATTGCCCATGGTTGAGCAACAGCGCTTTTGGCAATTGTACCATTATCAAATTCTTTGTAGTCTTCTAAAAATGCAGTTTGATGTCCTTTAATGTAGATTGTTCGAATCGCTTTTATTAAATAATCAACGTTAAAAGCGTAGGCTAAAACGGTTAACGAAATTAGAAATAAGGCGATGATAAAAATGGCTTTCTTTAAATGTTTCATAATAATTGGTTTGTAAATTGTTCTAACGAAAATACGAAAATTATGATTAGTTTTTCATAAATCGAGTTGCATTTTTGAACAAATCGAATATTTTAATATAAAACCTGAAAAACAACTTATTTTTTATTCTTGAATTTTATATGAAGGGTCAGATGCGGAACGATTTTTGCTCTATAACCCTTTGAAATCAGGCTTTCTTTTTTCTAAAAAAGCGGTTGTTCCTTCCTTGAAATCTGCTGTTCCAAAGCATTTCCCAAATGCCTCAATTTCTGTTTTATATCCATTTACGCCGTCTTTAAAATTGGCATTAATTGCTTTTATCGCTTGGCTTATTGCTACTGGTGAATTTCTTGCGATTTTTTGTCCAATGCTATTACAGAATTCTAAAAGTTCTGCTTGTGGAACTACATAATTTACCAAACCGTAGGCTTTTGCTTCATCTGCAGTTAACATTCCCGCAGACATAATCATTTCCAATGCCTTTCCTTTTCCAACCAATTGCGGCAATCTTTGTGTTCCTCCGTAACCTGGAATTACACCAAGTGAAACTTCGGGCAATCCCATTTTTGCGTTTTCAGAAGCAACTCTAAAATGACAAGACATTGCCAATTCTAATCCTCCGCCAAGTGCAAATCCATTGACTGCTGCAATTACGGGCGTTCCTAAATTTTCGATAAAATCAAATAAAACTGCTTGTCCTTGCTCTGCTAATTCGGCGCCTTCAGTCACGGAAAAATTAGCAAATTCAGAAATATCTGCACCCGCAACAAACGCTTTATCGCCACTTCCAGTTAGAATTATTACTCGAATTTCTTTATTGTTTTCTAATGTTTTAAAGGCTTCGTGCAATTCTAAAATAGTTGCTTTATTCAACGCATTTAATTTTGTTGGTCGATTTATTGTAACTGATGCGCTATTTATTTCTGTAGTAACTAAAATATTTTCGTAGTTCATTTTGTTATTTTATGAGTTAATTATTGGAAGCGAAACCGTAAATGTTGCACCTTTTCCAAATTCTGTTTCAAAGGTAATTGTTCCTTTGTAATTTTCAATTATGTTTTTAATAATTCCTAATCCCAATCCCATTCCGCTATTTTTTGTCGTGAATTTAGGCTCAAATATTCTATCAATATTTTCAGGCTCAATACCAATTCCATTATCTTTTACAAGTATTAAAACATTGTTTTCTTCTTTTCTAACTGAAACCAATATTGATTTTTCAGCTTGATTTTCAGGAATTGATTGAATGGCATTTTTTACTAAATTAGTAATCACACGAATCAATTGTGCACGATCCATTTTTGAAATTATAACTTGTTCTTCGCTTTCAAAAACAATATATTCTTCGTTGAAAATATCAAGCGTCAACTCGACAACATTTACAACGTTTAGCGTTTCGTTTTGTTGCGCTGGCATCGATGCAAAATTTGAAAATGCGGATGCTACTGAACTCATCGTGTCAATTTGTTGGATTAATGTTTTGGAATAATCGTTCAATTTTTGTTTTAAATCAGGGTCATTTGCATCAAATTTTCGTTGGAAACTTTGCACCGTTAATCGCATTGGCGTAAGCGGATTTTTAATTTCGTGCGCAACCTGTTTTGCCATTTCTCGCCACGCTTCTTCCCGCTCGCTTTG
>CANINJ010000109.1 GCA_947468985.1 Bacteroidota bacterium | reverse complement strand
CTTCGTCGGTTGGATAATCCGGCCAAATTTCTTCCATCGATTCATATATCTCTCCTTCATCTTCTATAGATTGAAGGTTTTCTACTACTTCAAGTGGCGCACCAGCTCTGATAGCGTAGTCAATAAGTTCATCTTTGGTCGCAGGCCACGGTGCATCACTTAAATAAGATGCTAATTCTAATGTCCAATACATTTTCTACTTATTTTTAGTTTATGCAAAAATAAATTTTTTACTTAAAAAGTCAAGTAAAAATTCATTTATTTTACAAAATAGTTAAGAACGTTTGTTTTTTGTTTCTCTTTTTTCAAATAAAACCCCGTAAAACAATTGGTTAAGGTTTAATTTTATTGCTTGAAATTATTTTCGTGGAATCCATTTCACTTCAACCGCTTTTAGGTCATAACTCAACTTTCGTGCCAACACAAAAAGGTAGTCAGAAAGGCGGTTCAAGTACTTAATAGCATTTCCATCAACGGGTTCATTGTGGTCTAAATGCACCGCTAAGCGTTCTGCACGACGGCAAACACAACGTGCAATATGACAATATGACACAGTTGTATGGCCACCAGGTAATACAAAATGAGTCATTGGCGGAAGCAAATCTTCCATTGCATCGATTTCATTTTCTAATAATTCGATATCACGTTCTATAATTCCAAGATTTTTCAATCGCAATTCGCCATTTTTCTTAACTGTTTTTTCAGGCGGTGTGGCTAAAATTGCACCAACAGTAAACAATCGATCTTGTACTTCTATCAAAATATCTTTGTAATGTACATTCATTTCTTGGTCGCGAATCAATCCAATATGCGAATTCAATTCATCAACCGTTCCGTAACTTTCTATTCTAATGTGATCTTTGGGAACTCTTGTACCTCCAAAAAGTGCCGTTGTTCCTGTATCTCCAGTTTTTGTATATACTTTCATTTTTCATATTTTAGATTTATGATTTATGATTTATGATTTAGATACTGCAGAAACAACCAGTTTCTAATTCCAGAGGACGAACCGCCGAGGCAATCTAAAGTCTTAAATCTAAAATCAAAAATTATTTCGTAATATCGCTTTCTACCATTCCATCACGCAAACGGATGATTCTATGGGCATAAGCCGCAACTTCTTCTTCGTGGGTAACAACAATTACGGTATTTCCCAATTTGTGAATATCTCCAAACAATTTCATAATTTCTTCGGATGTTTTACTGTCTAAATTTCCTGTTGGTTCATCGGCAAGAATGATGGAAGGGTTGTTTACCAATGCTCTCGCAACCGCCACACGCTGCCTTTGTCCACCAGAAAGTTGGTTGGGCTGGTGATCCATTCGGTCTGCTAAACCCACTTGTTTCAAAACTTCTTCTGCTCTAATTTTTCTTTCAGATTTTGAAAATCCAGCATAAACCATTGGTAAAGCCACATTATCTAAAGCGGTTGTTCTTGGCAAAAGATTAAAAGTTTGAAATACAAAACCAATTTCTTTATTTCTAATTTCAGCCAATTCATCATCGTGCATTTTACTAACGTCTTTTCCGTTTAAAATGTAACTTCCAGAAGTTGGCGTGTCTAAACAGCCCAAAAGATTCATCAAAGTAGATTTTCCAGAACCTGAAGGTCCCATCAATGCTACGTATTCGCCTTTGTTTATTTCTAAATCAATTCCTTTTAGGACATAAACGATTTCGTTTCCAAGAACAAAATCTCTTTTAATATTCGTAATTTGAATTAGTGGATTTGCCATTTTTATTTGGAATTCTATTTTAATTTGTTAAAATGTAATGCATTTATTTTCGTGGGTTTAAAAGTACAAAAAGGAAGTATTGATTTCCTAATTACGGCTCTTTTTTTAACGTATTGAATTTAAAGTTAAACCCGAATTACGAAATGTTCTTTTTCTTGTTCTTTTCTAAAAAATACAATTCCCCATTGAAAAGTATCGATTGTAACGGTAACTTTTGGATGGTTTTTAATAATTTCCCAAGCTTCTTCCATTGCTGCAGACCAATGAATATCATCAAAAATCCAAACACTTTCGTTGGAAATTGTCGGCAATAAAAGTTCAAAATAATCTAATGTGGCTTGTTTTTGATGGTTTCCGTCGAAGTAGATTTGGTTGATGGTTGTTGGTTGTTGGTTGTTGGTTTTGAAGTAAGTTGAAAATTCAGTAACCATCAATTCTACGGTATTGAAATTGAATTTTTGCAATTGCAATTGACATTGATTTGCCGTTTCCGAGCAACCTTCTAATGTTGTAATCGTAGCTTTTGTACCGACACTTCGGGATCCTAATGCAAGGGCAGAAGTTGCCAATCCCAATGAAGTTCCTATTTCTAAAACCGTTTCTGGCTGAAAATAATTGGTAATTCTGAATAATAATTCTGCTCGTTTTCTGCTGATTCCGGCTGTTTTTGCAATTTTTGCAATCTCTCTTTTATTCGATTTAAAAACTTTTGAACCTGCGCCAAAATCGGTTACTTCAATCGAATTTTTATTTACTAAAAGTGAATTTCTATAGTTTTCCAATACCTGATATTCGGGTTTTGGTTTGCTATCATAAAAACATTTTGACACCAAATGAAACACAAACGGGGAATGTACGCCGTGTTCGTTCTTGGAGTTCCAAAGGAATTTTAAGTAAGATTTTATTTGGAATAGCATAAAGTGTTTTAAACAATGTTTAATAAAGTAGGCGCAAATATACAAAAGTCAAAATTAAGACTTTTAATTCTATCTTTGCGGACTTGGTATTATCAATAAAAGTAATGCCGTTTTATTATGAATGTGAAGGAAGATTTAGAGCGTAAAAGCAACATAACATCTGAAGAAATTGACCAATGCATTGCTGTTTTGTCTCAATTAGTTTCTGATACCGACCAAATATTTGATATTCCAACAGCCCAACGAACGGCTTTGATTAAAGCTGCGGGACAATTTTCTCGCCCCGATCGTGATGAATTTTCACGTAGAATAAAAGACGGAAAATTGGCTGCCAAACGTAAATTAGAAAAGAAAGATAGAACTGCCCGCAAGGAAACTGGAATTCGTCACGCCCGAGAAGCAAGTGTTTTTATTGCGCCTAAATTGTTGGCAATGAACGATCTCGCCAACAAAGAACAACGCGAATTAGAAACCCCTCGAAATTGCTATGTCTGCAAAACGGAATTTACTAAAATGCATCATTTTTATGATACAATGTGTTCCGATTGCGGTGATTTTAATTATGCGAAACGTTTTCAAACTGCCGATGTAAAGGGGCAAATTGCAGTAATAACAGGTTCTCGCCTGAAAATTGGGTATCATATTAGTTTGATGCTTTTGCGAGGTGGTGCAACTGTAATCGCTACGACTCGTTTTCCTGTGGATTCGGCTTTGCGATTTGCCAAAGAAGACGATTTTATGGATTGGGGACACCGACTAAAAATTCACGGATTGGATTTGCGACATATTCCGAGTGTGGAAATTTTCTGCAATTTTATAGAGCAAAAATACGAGCGTTTGGATATTCTAATTAATAATGCCGCTCAAACCGTGCGACGACCAGCAGGATTTTATTCCCATTTAATGGAAAACGAAGAAAAACCAATTGCTACTTTACCAATAAACGCTCAAAATTTATTATTGGATCACACCAATTGTCTCGATGAATTAAAAGTTTTGACAACTGGATTTTCATCCAATGAAAATATGCCGGTAACTTGGCACGGACCAGAGCCTGGAATTGGTTTGCGGGCTTCCGCCAAATTATCTCAAATTCCGTATTCATTCGATAAAGCATTGGTGGCAACCGAAGTTTTCCCCGAAGGAAAATTAGATGCCGATTTGCAACAGGTCGATTTACGAAAAACCAACAGTTGGCGATTGAAATTGGGACAAATAGAAACCACCGAAATGATTGAAGTGCAATTGGTAAATTCTGTTGCGCCATTTGTGTTGTGCAACCGCCTTTCGGAGGTGATGAAAAAAGACAATACAGGCAAAAAACACATTATAAATGTCTCGGCAATGGAAGGAAAGTTTTACCGTGATTTCAAGGAAGACCGCCACCCACATACGAATATGGCGAAAGCGGCATTGAATATGTTAACCCACACCGCCGCTGGAACTTTGGCAAAAGACGGTATTTTTATGAATGCCGTAGATACGGGTTGGGTAACCGACGAAGACCCTGCCGAATTAGCAAAAAGAAAACAAGAAGAACAAGATTTTCAGCCGCCTTTGGACATTGTTGACGGTGCTGCCCGCGTTATGGATCCTTTGTTTGACGGAATTAATTCAGGTAAACATTGGTGCGGAAAATTCTTGAAAGATTACAGACCAATTGCTTGGTAGACCCCCTACAAGACCCCCAACCCCCGAATGGGGAGCAAGCTTCACGGTAACTCGCAACGGATAAAAAAACCACAACAGAATTAGATTTTGTTGAGGTTTTTACATTTTTTTTGTGAAAACCTGCGTTTTATTACATATTATTTTTGCACTAATTTTTACATTCTTTTTGTAAACCTTCGTGTTTTCTCTTCGTGAATCTTCGTGAAATATTTTTCAAAAAGAAATTCTGAATTTCCATTAAAAATAAAAAGCTCGGACTATGAAATCCGAGCAATTGGGTTTACATGTTGTAAAACAGTTGAATAAACTACAAAAAGAATTTGCATTTATTATTTTCCTTTTTTTGGCGACTGAAGCGCTAGGGCAAATGCTATTCCAAACAATAGCGTTATTAGCCCGGCAAAATATGGGATTAGGTTAGACATCTTTGCTGTTTTGTATTAGTTTTAAATAAATACCAAATGCTAATATCGATGGAACCCAAATTCCAATAAATATCGCTTGATCCTTGTTTCCCTGAAAATATAAAATCTCTGAAAAAATTAGAGAAAGTAATGCCGAAACGAATAATAGTTTATCGGATAATGTGAATTTTTTTAACATTTTGTAATTTTAAAATTGTTTTAAATAGTATATTTTAGTAAAGCTATAAACATAAAATGAGTATTTTTTATTTACGTAAATTTTTATAAAAAAATTAAGTGTTGTTTTAGCTGTTTGCCTTGTAAATTGAAATCCAGTGCTTTTCAATCAATTATCGTTCAACTATATAGGAATAGCAAAAAAAACCACAACAGAGTAGATTTTGTTGTGGTTTTTTATTGAATAATTTCAGATGTATAAAATTATTTGGATAATAATTAATTGAACCAGAAATAACGAATTCCTCTATAAACCCCTATGATTGTCATTAAGCAAATCATAATAAAAGCTGCAAAATAACGGAATCTGTATGTATAATGAATTAAACTATCATTTGAAGTGTCTTCTTTCCATTTTTTCAAAGGGTTTCCCATTGTAACCCAAAATATCAATATTATTAAAGGAACAAACAATCCAAAGAAAGCGTTGTCGTTTTCTTTAGCCGAGTGTTTAACTAACAATAAAATATTTAAAAATATAAATTGTACCATTTGCGAATTTCAGTTGTTATTTTTTTTCTTGTTTAAAATCAAATATACAAAAAATGCACCTCGCATATAGTATAATTTTATTACTTCTTTTTCTGTGAAAATCTGTGAAATCTGTGTTTTATTATATATTATTTCCCCTAATATTCAAAAACTTTGTAAATCTTCGTATTCTATCTTCGTGAATCTTCGTGAAACAATAAAATCAACCTTCCATTTTGCTCGAAAGCTCAAACCAGCGTTCCTCTTTCGCTTCCATTTTGGTAATAATATTTTTCAACTCATTTGCCTTTTTCTCAATATCATTTTCATCTACTTTTCCATCTGAGAATAATTGCTCAATTTTGGCTTTATCAATTTCTAAATCCTTGATTTCTCTTTCAATTTTCTGAAATTCTTTCTGCTCATTAAAAGTCAAATTTCCTGTTGGGTTATTTTGTTTCCAGTCTTTCTTATCGGCTTTGTTGTCCTCTTTTTGAGCAACATCAGCACTGTCTTCATAAGCTCTAAAATCGGAATAATTTCCAGGGAAATTTTCTATTTCTCCTTGGCCTCTAAAAACAAATAAATTATCAACGATTTTGTCCATAAAATAACGGTCGTGAGAAACAACCAATAAACAGCCAGGATAATCCAAAAGGAAGCTTTCCAAGACATTCAACGTTACAATATCCAAATCATTTGTTGGCTCATCGAGAATCAAAAAGTTAGGATTCTGAATCAAAACCGTACATAAATACAAACGTTTTAATTCGCCACCACTCAATTTTTCTACATAGTCATATTGCTTTTTGCTGTCAAATAAAAACCGTTCCAATAATTGCGAAGCCGAAATTAAGCGCCCTTTCATTAATGGAATAAATTCTCCGTATTCTTTGATGACATCAATCACACGTTGACCCGGTTTTGGATTTATACCACTTTGCGTATAATACCCAATTTTTATCGTTTCGCCTACAACCACTTTTCCACTATCAAGTGGAAGGGTTCCGGTTACTAAATTTAAAAAAGTAGATTTTCCAGTTCCGTTTTTACCTATAATACCAATGCGTTCGCCACGTTGAAAGTCAAAATTGAAATTGTCCAAAATCACGTGATCCTTGAATTTTTTAGAAATTTTGTGAAGCTCAATAATTTTGCTTCCCATACGTTCCATATTAATTTCCAATTCTACCACATTTTCCCGACGGCGACTTTGTGCTTTTTCCTTAATTTCATAAAAATCATCCTG
>CANINJ010000108.1 GCA_947468985.1 Bacteroidota bacterium | reverse complement strand
GGGAGAGTATGTCGTCGCCTTTCTTTGAAAAGCCTATCTGAAAAGATAGGCTTTTTTGTTTTATTGGAACGACGTGTTCGCAAGCTCGGTTCGTCGCCTTTGCTTCGACTGTTCGGCTAACTAGTGAGATTTTCATATCTTTTTGTTGTAAATTAATTTAAACTTAATTATTAAAATATTTCATTTAATTCAAATCAAAAATATTTATATTAATAAACAACTTGTTAATGTGCTTTATTTCATGGGTAAAGGTATTACTTTATTGATATTATTGGTTTCGTACTTTAATTTATCAGTTAAAACTTCCATTATTGTAATTATATTATATTGCATACTTTATTTATATTTAAAAAATACGCAGTATTATCTTTTCAATTGGGAACGATAATGAAAAGCATATATTCTATTTTATATAAATTTAAAATCCTTGAACAAATTAAAATAATTAGAGGAATTATTCAAGATGAACTATTTCATTATAATCTAAAAAATCTATAGAAAGGCAAGGTATAACTTATTGGCATTTAAATATTTATCTTGAATAGCTGATAATTAGACTATATCGTCGTTTATTTGCGAGAAGGATGGAATCGAAAATCCTCGGTGGAATGAAGTGGAACTGAGATTGCAGGGCACAGCCTGACCCGAAGTTTTTACGGAGGGACTCGCCCGAGAAATAATTTGGCTAATAAAATTTATAAATAACTATATTTACATTCTGAATTTTGTGAAAGCAATTAAGTATAAGTTATGGATAAAGTGGTTCTGATTACGGGTGGTTCGTCGGGAATTGGTAAATCAATTGGGGAATTTTTGCACAAAAAAGGCTATAAAGTGTATGGTACCAGTAGGAATCCTGAAGGCGCAGGGAATTCTGTTTTTGAGTTGATTAAACTGGATGTTCGTGATGCGAATTCGATTGCAAATGCTGTTGAAAAAGTGCTTATTATGGCGGGTCAATTGGATATTTTGATTAATAACGCTGGTGTTGGAATTACGGGGCCGATTGAGGAGATTCCGATGGAGGAAATGCGAAATAATTTTGAGACTAATTTTTTTGGTCCCATTGCGATGATGAAGGCGGTTTTGCCACAGATGCGGTTTCAAAAGTCGGGTTTGATTATCAATATTACGTCTATTGCGGGGTATATGGGGTTGCCGTATCGTGGGATTTATTCGTCTTCAAAAGGGGCGTTGGAACTGATTACGGAATCTTTGAGTATGGAAGTGAAGCCTTTTGGGATTCATATTACAAATGTTGCGCCTGGCGATTTTGCTACGAATATTGCATCGGGACGTTTCCACGCACCTGTGATTAAAGATTCGGCGTATGAGGTTTTATATGGAAAAACTCTCCGTATTTTAGACGAACACGTTGACGGTGGAAATAATCCTATTGAAATGGCGGAGGCTATTTTTGCTATTATTGATAATCCAAATCCTAAAATTCATTATAAAGTGGGCAGTTTTATGCAAAAGTTTTCCATTGTTTTAAAACGTATTTTGCCTGATAAAGTGTATGAAAAAATGTTAATGAACCATTATAAATTGTAATTTTGCGAAATAGTTTAAACACAAATAATTAAAAAAATAAGTATGAAATTTTTTATTGACACAGCAAATTTAAATGAGATTAAAGCAGCTCAAGCACTTGGGGTTTTGGATGGCGTTACTACAAATCCGTCGTTGATGGCGAAAGAGGGAATCACTGGAAAAAACAATATTTTGAAGCATTATATTGACATTTGTAAAAGTGTTGATGGCGATGTGAGTGCGGAAGTTAATGCTGTTGACTATGACGGAATGATTCGTGAGGGTGAGGAATTGGTTGATTTACACCCACAAATTGTGGTTAAATTACCAATGACGAAAGAGGGAATTATGGCGTGCAAATATTTTTCGGATAAGGGTGTTCGTACGAATTTGACCTTGGTTTTTTCTGCTGGTCAAGCATTATTGGCTGCAAAAGCCGGTGCTACGTATGTTTCTCCGTTCATCGGAAGATTAGACGATGTTTCTACAGATGGTTTGGCATTGATTGAGGAAATCAGATTGATATATGATAATTATGGCTACGAGACACAAATTCTAGCTGCTTCGGTTCGTCATACGATGCACATTGTTAATTGTGCTAAAATTGGTGCTGATGTAATGACGGGGCCGCTTTCTGCAATTTTAGGGTTGTTGAAACATCCTTTGACAGATATTGGTTTGGCTCAGTTTATTGCTGATTTCGAGAAGGGAAATAAGTAGTTAAATTTAAAAGTTAAACACGAATTGCACGAATTTTTATTAATTTAAATAAGAATTTCAACTCAGATTGAACAGATTATCATTGATTGAAAAGTAGTGCTTTGTGCAATTTTTGGTTTTAGATATATATGTATTAATTATTTTGATTTTAAATTAAAACTTAATTATGAAAAAAATATTTTATTTTTTAAGCATTTCACTGCTTTTACTTCAAGGTTGTTCTTCTGATAGTAGTAGTAATACGAGTTCTGCTATATTATGTAAATCAATTAAATTTAATGAATCCGATGCCACAAACATTAGAAATTATCGAGATGAGTTTACTTATGACGGTAATAAACTTTCAGAAGTAAAGTTTTATTATAATGATGTTCTTACATCAAAAAGTCTTTATTTTTATACGGGTGATTTAATTATACAAATAAAAAGATATAACTCTTCAAATCAGTTAACCTACCTCGAAGATTATACTTATAATAATTCTGGACAATTAATTCAATCAATTTCTTATGACGAAGGTATTCTTGATGTAAGAAAAACTTATATTTATAATCAAAATGGCACAATTAATGAATTAGAATATTATAATTATGGACAACCACAAGAAACACTTAATAGTAATTCAACTTTTACATACACAAATGGAAATTTAGTAAGTAGTAATGTAATTGAATACGATGGTACTCAAGTTTTAAATAATCAAATAATTACATATTTATACGATGATAAAAATTCTCCATTTAAAAATTTAAATGCCAGTGTTAAATTTATTTATTTAAATAATATAGGTAATTTGAACGGTTTTAACCATAATATTATTAATTCTACAGAAACAAATAGCAATCCTAATAACTCAAATAGAACAGATAATCTCCAATATTTATATAATTCAGATAATTATCCAACAATTGTAACATCATCAAATCCAAATAGTAGTATAGTTGAATATACTTACTAAATTAAATAATTAGGAGATGAATAATTATCAAGGATTTTAAGAATTTTCACTAATTTAAAAAGAAATTTTAAAACAGATTGCACAAATTGTCACAGATTGAAAAGTGGAATTTTGTGCAATTTTTGGTTTTAGATAGAAAGGTCATATTTTAAACGGTTTTAATAAAAACTAAATACTTGATATGTTTTCTTACATTTGATTTTAATTTAAAACTTAATTATGAAAAAAATAGTATTACTTTTATTTGGAATAGCATTAGTTTATTCTTGTTCATCAAGTTCTGATTCCAATGGAAATATATCAGGTACAACAATTACTGATATTGATGGAAATGTTTATCACACTATTACAAATTGTAATCAAACTTGGACAAAAACCAATTTAAATGTGTCAAAATATCGTAATGGTGATATTATTCCTCAAGTTACAGATGCTACACAATGGGAAACTTTAACTACTGGTGCTTGGTGTTACTATAATAATGATCCAGCAAATGGAGTTATTTATGGCAAATTATACAATTGGTATGCAATAAGCGACATAAGAGGAATAGCTCCAACTGGCTATCACATTCCTTCAGATACTGAATGGACGACTTTAACTAATTGTTTGGGTGGACAAGCATTATCAGGCGGAAAAATGAAAGAAACTGGTACAATACATTGGATAAGCCCTAATACATCTGCAGATAATAGTAGTGATTTTTCAGGTCTCCCAGGAGGTTATAATTACGGTAATTTTAACGATATTGGTAGTCGTGGTTTCTGGTGGAGTTCTTCAGAGTTCATAACTCAAAATGAATCTTACGGATTTTATCGTGCCTTATATTTCAATTATGGAGCAACTGACAGTAGCTACACTTTTAAAACAACAGGGTATTCTGTTAGATGCATTAAGGATTAATAAAAGACTATAAAAAAGTAACCAGAAACGTTACATTTTTTATTTACCATAGTTGTATATTTAAATGCATTTATTATGGTTTGAAATAATTACCAAAAATTGAAAGAATTTTAATTGATATTATAACAAAAAACGTCTTGATTTCTCAAGACGTTTTTTTATTTCTGAACAAACTGAACTCTTTATTAAACTGTTCACTGAATACTCTTTCATTATTTCTTTTTCATTTCTTTTTCAATCATTTCGTAAAATTCATCGATTTTTGGAAGGATAACAATACGAGTTCTTCTATTGATTGCTCGGTTTGCAACAGAATTGTTTTCTACCAATGGAATAAATTCTCCACGACCTGCAGCAATTAACTGTTTTGGATTTACTTTCAATTCATTTGTTAATACACGAACAATTGCAGTGGAACGTTTAGCACTCAAATCCCAATTGTCAACCAAGATATTGTTTCCAATGAATGGAACATTATCAGTGTGACCTTCAACCATACATTCAAATGTAGGTTTTCCATTGATTATTTTTGCAACTTTCGCAAGCACTTCTTTTGCCCGCTCACTCACTAAATAACTGCCACTTTTGAAAAGTAATTTATCAGCTATAGAAATGAAAACCACGCCTTTTTCAACATTTACTTCAATATCTGGATCTGACATTCCTACAGAACTTTTTATGCTGGTAACCAATGCTAGTGTCATACTATCTTTTTTGGTCAAAGCATCTTGCATTCTTGTAATTTTCAGGTCCTTTTCCTTGATAGTTTCTAATGCTTTTTCAATGTTTTGAGCTCCTTTAGTAGATAAAGTGGTCATATTTGCCATTGTAGAAAGTAAATCGGAATTGTTTTTCTTTAGAAATTCAATCTGACTTGCAATGGCTTCTTTTTCAGTCAAGCTCATGTTTAATTTTACAGAACAAGTGTTCAATAAATCTTGAATTTCTTTATTTTTTGCTTCTAAGTCTACAAATTTTTTCTTTGAAACACAAGAAGTAGAAAATAAAGCCAATAATGATAATACTAAAATGATTTTTTTCATAAGGGTTGTTTTTTGCAAAATTAAGGAAATAAATGTAATAAAAATTAATAGTTTATCTATTGTTAAAATAGCTTTTCAAAAACGATGCCATGATTAATATAATAACTGTAAACGATACTTTTTAGTTTGTAGTATGTTTGCAATTGTGTTTCCCCACGTTTTTTATAATTTATTGAAAGGAGATGATAAAAGTAAAAATGAGCTTTTAATATGGCAAAAAAATGCGAGAATTTTCCTTGAAATAAAAATCGGATTCCTGCAATACCATCTAAAATCATTCTAATGAAAAGTACTTGAAATAAAGTTGCTTTGGGTAGATTTTTTGTTAACATCAATAAGGAATTTCTAAAATTTAAGAACGTTTTTTTTGGATTTCCTTCTTTTAATGTAGCCCCACCAACGTGATAAACGGTGGATTTTCCATTGTATTTAACGATGTGATTGTTGTTGAAAGCACGCCAACACAAATCAATTTCTTCTTGATGGGCAAAAAAATCGGCATCAAAGCCATTCAATTCTGTATAAACCGAACTTCTAATAAAAAAGCAAGCGCCAGAAGCCCAAAAAATTTCACAGGTATCGTTGTATTGTCCGATGTCCTTTTCTAAAGTTTCAAAAATTCGTCCACGGCAAAAAGGATAACCATATTTATCTATGAAACCACCGCCTGCACCTGCATATTCAAAATATTCTTTGCGTTTGTAATCCAATATTTTTGGTTGAATAATGGCAGTTTGTGGTTCATTTTTGAAGGTTTCAATTATGGGTTGCAACCAATTTTCTGTAACTTCAATATCGGAATTTACAAGGGCAAAAATATCTGCATCGACATTTTTCAAAGCTTCATTATAGCCTTGTGCAAATCCAAAATTATAGTCGTTTTTTATTATTTGAACGGTAGGAAAATTTGCTTTTACAAATGAAATAGAATCGTCTGTAGAAGCATTATCTGCAACAAATACAGTAGCTTCAGATGAATATTGAACAACAGAAGGTAGAAACTGTTCTAACAATTTCACTCCATTCCAATTGAGTATGACAACGGCAATTTTCACTTATTTTATTGAATTTAAAGATTGATATTCTGGTAATTCAGGTAGAAAATCGTATTTCTCCTTTTCATAATCCATTTTGCAAAAGTAATGATTAAGTCCGTTAGTTACCATCAAATATTCGGCATTCAAAGTCATATTGTATCTTGCGATTTGATCAAAAGTATGTTGTGATATTTTAATTTCGGGTGCTTTACATTCCACTAAAATAAAAATACTACCATCAGGATTGTAAACTACAACGTCATATCGTTTATTTAAATCATTGATTTTCAACAGTTTTTCTACATTTATATGTGACTTTGGATATTTTTTATCTTGTAGCAAAAACTGAACTACGTGCTGCCGAACCCATTCTTCGGGAGTAATAATTATAAATTTTTTCCTGATTTCATCGAAAATAGCTACTTTATTTTCACTATTTTTGAATCGGAATGAATAAGATGGAAACTGGAGTTGCTTCATATAGCAAAAGTATAAAATAAGTTTAAAGTT
>CANINJ010000107.1 GCA_947468985.1 Bacteroidota bacterium | reverse complement strand
TTCCCTGTTTTATTATCAGCTGCTTTGTTGTTGATTTTTGATAGAAGTTTTGGAACATCATTTTTCTTATCGGATATTTACATTGCTGGTGAAGTTTTACATTATCAAGGTGGATCACCAGTTTTATTCGAACATTTATTCTGGTTTTTAGGACATCCTGAAGTATATATTGTATTATTACCAGCATTAGGAATTACTTCTGAAGTTATTGCAACCAACTCTCGTAAACCAATTTTTGGTTACAGAGCAATGATTATGTCAATTCTTGCAATTGCATTTTTATCAACAATCGTTTGGGGTCACCACATGTTTATCTCGGGAATGAATCCATTCTTAGGTTCTGTCTTTACCTTCACAACATTGTTAATTGCAATTCCATCTGCTGTAAAAGCATTTAATTATATCACAACGCTTTGGAAAGGTAACTTGCAATTAAATCCTGCAATGTTGTTCTCAATTGGATTGGTTTCTACATTTATTACAGGAGGTTTAACAGGAATTATCCTTGGAGATAGTACGTTAGATATCAATGTTCACGATACTTATTTTGTTGTAGCTCACTTTCACTTGGTAATGGGTATTTCTGCGCTTTACGGAATGTTTGCTGGAATTTATCACTGGTTTCCAAAAATGTTCGGAAGAATGTTGAACAAAAATCTTGGATATGTTCACTTTTGGGTAACTGCAATTTGTGCTTATGGCGTATTTTTCCCAATGCACTTTATCGGAATGGCAGGTTTGCCAAGACGTTATTATACCAATACGAATTTCCCGTTATTTGATGATTTACAAAATGTAAATGTATTGATTACAACTTTCGCCTTAATTGGTGGGGTTTTCCAATTGGTATTCTTATACAATTTCTTCAGTAGTATTTTCTACGGTAAGAAAACAGTTCAAAATCCATGGAGATCGAACACATTAGAATGGACTGCACCAATCGAACACATTCACGGAAACTGGCCAGGAGAAATTCCTGAAGTTCACAGATGGCCTTACGATTATAGCAAACCAGGTCACGATGAAGATTTCGTTCCTCAAAATGTACCAATGAAAGAAGGTGAAGAAGTTTTACATCACTAATATTCTAAACTAATTTATATAAAATGCCTTTCTCTTTTGAAAGGCATTTTTATTTGCTCATAACTTTCCTATATTTGTAATATGAACGAAAACTTAGACCCTACAAATCACAATCTAAATCCTGAAGAACTTGATCTCGAAAAAAGATTGAGGCCGCTTTCTTTTGATGATTTTGCTGGTCAAGATCAAATATTGGAAAACCTAAAAGTATTTGTTGAAGCTGCAAATCAAAGAAACGAAGCATTAGATCACACTCTTTTTCACGGGCCTCCGGGATTAGGAAAAACTACTTTGGCAAATATTTTAGCCAATGAGTTGGGTGTGGGAATAAAAATAACTTCGGGGCCTGTTCTCGATAAGCCTGGAGATTTAGCTGGATTATTGACTAATCTCGATGAAAGAGATGTTTTATTTATTGATGAAATTCACCGTTTGAGTCCAATAGTTGAAGAGTATTTATATTCAGCAATGGAAGATTTCAAAATCGATATAATGATTGAATCCGGACCCAATGCACGTTCGGTTCAAATCAATTTAAACCCTTTTACATTAGTTGGTGCCACCACGCGTTCAGGATTGTTAACCGCCCCGATGCGGGCTCGTTTCGGAATCCAAAGCCGCTTACAATATTACACAACCGAACTTTTAACAACAATTGTTGAGCGAAGTTCAGCCATCATAAAAATGCCGATCACTATGGAAGCTGCGATTGAAATTGCAGGAAGAAGTAGAGGAACGCCAAGAATTGCAAATGCACTTTTGAGACGTGTTCGTGATTTTGCACAAATAAAAGGAAATGGAAAAATCGACATTGAAATTGCACGATATTCGCTAAAAGCGTTGAATGTTGATGCCCACGGTTTGGATGAAATGGACAACAAAATCTTAACTACCATAATTGACAAATTCAAAGGAGGGCCTGTCGGTTTATCAACATTGGCAACAGCCGTTTCTGAAAGCAGCGAAACCATTGAAGAAGTTTACGAACCCTTTCTAATCCAAGAAGGCTTTATAATGAGAACGCCACGAGGTCGGGAAGTTACAGAAAAAGCCTACACGCATTTGGGCAGAATCAAAGGCAACATTCAAGGAGGGCTTTTTTAATTTGAAGCTATTCCTGCTGTCCGTTGTATCCACGCTAAAAAGCGTGGGATGCCACTTCCATCAGGGCTAAAAACGTTCCGATTTCATCAGATGATTTTATTATAATTTTAGATTTATAGAACCAAAATCAAAATATACGTTATTTATAAAATCCGAAGCCAAGCGCCTCGGGTTTTTGTCTTGTGGTATATCCAAAGCTGGTTTTTTAGAACAAGAAGCTCCAAGATTAGATAATTGGCTAAACAAAAACCAACACGGACAAATGTCCTATATGGAAAATAATTTTGACAAACGGCTCAATCCAACCTTATTAGTTGATGATGCGAAAAGTGTGGTTTCGCTTTTGTTAAACTATTACCCATCTGAAATACAAAATCCTGAAAGCTATAAAATATCCAAATACGCTTACGGGCAAGATTATCACTTTGTAATCAAAGAAAAACTCAAAGAATTACTATTTTCCATTCAATCAAATATCGGTGAAGTTTCTGGTCGCGCTTTTGTAGATTCAGCGCCCATTCTCGATAAAGCTTGGGCTGCCAAAAGTGGCTTGGGTTGGATTGGCAAAAACAGTAATTTATTGACACAGCAAGTAGGTTCGTTTTATTTTATCGCAGAACTCATAATCGATTTAGAATTAGAATATGATTATGCAACAACAGACCATTGTGGAACCTGCACGGCTTGTATTGATGCGTGTCCAACAGAAGCCATTGTAGCGCCATATATCGTCGATGGAAGCAAATGTATTTCCTATTTCACCATCGAACTCAAAGAAAATATTTCCCCTGAAATGAAAGGAAAATTTGATGATTGGGCTTTTGGATGTGATATTTGTCAAGACGTTTGCCCTTGGAACAAATTTTCAAAACCACATAAAGAACCTTTATTCAGTCCAAATCCTGAGTTGCTTTCTATGTCAAAAAAAGATTGGGAAGAAATCACAGAAGAAACCTTCAAAGTAGTTTTCAAAAATTCACCATTAAAACGAACAAAATTTAACGGATTAAAAAGGAATATTGAATTCTTAAAATAGACGTATTACCATCTTAAAAAGAGTGCTTAATTTAAGATCAATATAGTTTTAAAAATCTATTTTTAGTAAAATAAGTCATGACTATAACAACAAACCGAATAAACAAATACGAAAGCATGTTGGAATATCTTGTAAAGTTACTATCTCTTTTTTTCAATGTTTCGGTTGTCAATTTTGAACATTGATTTATAATTTTGTTTAAATGCAACAAATATTTTTCGGAAAATGTGGGAGAATTAATTTCAACATTCATTTCGATACTTCCAAAAGAACTTAAATTATTCATATTAAAGGAGCCAACTGTTGTCCATTTGCCATCAATTACAGCTGCTTTTCCATGTAAAACCGATTTATTCCATTCGTATATTTCAATATTATATTTTAGAAAAATTGAATATAGATAATGCGAGGCGTTACTTAATAGCGGCACATCGGATATTCCCGAAACAATCAATTTTATAGATACATTCCTTTTTGAAGCTTTTTTTAAAGCTAATGCTATTTTTCTTCCGGGAAAAAAGTAGCTACCTACAATAATAATTTCTTTTTGAGCATTTCCAATTGCTTTTAGATATTCTTTTTGAATCTCATTTTTTCTATTCAACCAATCATTTTGTAAAACTCTAATTTCTATTGGTTCTTTAGCGATAAAAACATCTTCAATTTTACTTTTTCTAACCCTTCTTTTTTTGAAATAAAAATTTCTGCAAATTTGCTGGATAGGTTTTGCAACTTTACTTTCAATTTCAATTGCATAGTCAAGCCATGGTGTTTCAAAAGAAGTCCCATGGTATTTATCAGCTATATTTATTCCTCCAATTAGTACTTTTTTAGCATCTGAAACTACTACCTTTTGATGTAATCTGCGCCCTATGTAAAAGGAATTTAAAGATAATAAAGGAGAAAAAAATCTAATATTTATTCCGTGATAGCGAAGTTCTTTTACAATATTTGATGAAAAAGCATTAGAACCAAATCCGTCTAATAGCACATATATTTTGACGTCACGATCGGCAGCATTTTTTAAGGCTTCAACTATTCTTAAACCCGTTGAATCGGTATCAAAAATGTAGGTTTGCAGGTGTAATTCTTTTTTGGAAGTATTGATTATTTTTTCTAATCTTAAAAAATAGTCTGCGCCACTGAAAACTAATTCAATTTTTTTTTGGTGTTTAATCGGTTTTATTTCCTGTGCTAACATAATTATTTAGTTAAAATTAAAAGCAAAAAATGTAGGAATAAATTTGGAATTATTTAAATGTAATTAGACTCTTATATTTAACGAAAAGGCAGCAATTAATATTGTTGAAAAGCTCAATTTTAATTAACAATTCTTCCGATTGAAATGATTTTTTCTATCAAATATAACATTTGAAATTGCTATCAAAATAATATTTTTAAAAAATCGATGAACGGTAAACAGTATCGATAAAACACATATTTTACAAAGGTATAAAGAGTTTCATCTATTAATTTCAAAAACAATAATTAATAAAAAGTTTATTATTCAATTCTTACTTTTATCTTTGTGTGTTAAAACTAACATTGAAATGGATAATCACAATAAAAGAAGGGAAGCTTTATTATATCATGCTAAACCAACACCCGGAAAAATTCAGGTGGTTCCAACAAAAAAATATGCTACGCAAAGAGATTTGTCTTTGGCCTATTCTCCTGGAGTTGCCGAACCTTGTTTAGAAATTGCAAAGGATGTAAACAATGTTTATAAATATACTGCTAAAGGTAATTTAGTAGCTGTAATCACTAATGGAACCGCTGTTTTAGGACTTGGAGATATTGGCCCAGAAGCATCTAAACCAGTAATGGAAGGAAAGGCTTTGTTGTTCAAAATATTTGCAGACATTGATGTGTTTGATATTGAAGTTGACACCAAAGATATTGAAGCTTTCATAGCAACTGTAAAAAATATCGCTCCTACTTTTGGAGGTATTAACCTCGAAGATATAAAAGCTCCAGAGTCTTTTGAGATAGAAAGGCGCTTGGTTGAAGAGTTGAATATTCCGGTGATGCATGACGACCAACACGGAACTGCTATTATTTCTTCGGCAGCTTTATTGAATGCATTAGAATTGGCCAAAAAGAAAATTGAAAATGTAAAAATTGTTATATCTGGAGCGGGTTCAGCAGCTTTGGCATGTGCTAATTTATATGTTTTATTGGGAGTGAATCCTGATAAAATCATCATGTTTGATAAAGATGGAGTTTTATCAGATGACAGAACAGACTTGTCCGATTTACAAAAAAGATATTCAAAAGGATTAAAAAACACGAATTTAAAAGAAGCTCTTTTGGGTGCAGATGTTTTCTTAGGACTTTCTGCGGGTAATATTTTATCGCCAGATATGTTGCTTGGAATGGCAAAAGACCCAATTGTTTTTGCAATGGCAAATCCAATTCCAGAAATTGATTATGAAGTTGCAATTGCCACAAGAAAAGATATAATAATGGCTACTGGTCGTTCTGATCATCCAAACCAAGTGAACAATGTACTTGGATTTCCATATATTTTCAGAGGAGCCTTAGATGTTCGGGCTACAAAAATTAATGAAGCGATGAAAATGGCCGCTGTGAAAGCATTGGCTGCCTTAGCAAAAGAATCTGTCCCAGAGCAAGTTAATATTGCTTATGGCGAAACAAAATTAAATTTTGGACGCGATTATATTATTCCAAAACCATTTGACCCAAGGTTGATTTCTACTGTTGCACCCGCAGTTGCAAGAGCAGCAATGGAATCAGGAGTTGCTTTACATCCCATTTTGGATTGGCAAAAATACCAAGAGGAATTATTAGATCGATTGGGTTCTGACAATAAAATGGTTCGCCTATTAGCAAATAGAGCGAAAACAGAGCCAAAAAGAGTTGTATTTGCAGAAGCAGATCATCTTGATGTATTGAAAGCAGCTCAAATTGCCTATGAAGATAAAATTGCGTTTCCTATTTTATTGGGTAATAAAGAAATCATTTTAGAGTTAAAAGCAGAAATTGGTTTTGATGCGGATGTTCCAATATTTGATCCAAAAACTAACTGTGAAGACAAAAGAACAAAACACTACGCCAATATTTTTTGGAAATCAAGACAGCGTCGCGGAATCTCACTTTTAGATGCTCAAAAATGGATGCGGGAACGTAATTATTTTGCTGCAATGATGGTCAATGAAGGCGATGCAGATGCAATGGTTTCTGGATATTCACGAAGTTATCCATCGGTTGTAAAACCAATTTTGCAATTAATTGATAAAGCCCCAGGTATTTCATTGGTTGCAACTACCAATATGATGATGACCAATCGCGGCCCTATGTTTTTATCAGATACAGCGATTAATCCAAATCCATCTGCAAATGATTTAGCAAAAATTGCAATAATGACCGCAAAAACAGTTCGTATGTTTGGTTTGGAACCTGTAATTGCAATGATTTCATATTCTAATTTTGGCTCTTCAACAAATGAAAGCGCCAACAAAGTTAGAGAAGCTGTTAAG
>CANINJ010000106.1 GCA_947468985.1 Bacteroidota bacterium | reverse complement strand
CTGCAATTCCAGCTATTCCTGAAATAATTATAATTAATGTACTGTCCATGTTTGTTAAAATTTATATATAAAAAAAGCCTACATTAGATTGCTTGAATAAACTCGGAAATACAAGTTTTGAGCTAACTCATTGTTCAAGATTCCAAGTCAAAGCATGGCATTCTATAGTAATGAAGATTCGCTCATTCTAAATTGTTAGTGTTGAGTTTACCAAATAGGAACTAATGTAGGCAGTATCTTAGTTATTGTAAAGAACGTGTTTATTTGTCGAGATATTTTGCTAATAAATCATTAATCTTTTTCAGTCTTTCGTTAGTTTCTACGTTATCGATTGACTTGTCAATTTGCTTTTGTTCTAATTGAGAAGCAAATTGTAAGGCACACATAGCCAAAACATCTTGCTTATCACGAACCGCATAATTTTCTTCAAATTGCTTAATCATAACATCAATCTTCTTGGAAGCACTTCTTAATCCTTCCTCCTGAGACATGTCTACCGTTAACGGATAAACTCTGTCTGCAATTGATAATTTAATTTTAAGCTTTTCATCCATAATTTTTACTAATCAGATAACTGTGCAATACAGTAATCAATTTCACGAATTAATGAATTTATTTTTAGCTTTGTATCTCTTTTATTTTCATCACTGCCAAGCAATGAATTCGCCATTTTAAGTGAATTATATTGTGTTTTTAACACTTCAATCGCATCAGATTGCTTTTTTATAATTGTTGCAGACTCGCTTAATTCTCCCTTCAAAATATGAGTATCTTTCTCTAAAGTATCTATTTTACTAAAGAGCTTCCCTATACTACTTTCAAGAGTATCAACTATTTCTGCAATTTCACTCATTATGAAACTATATCATTACTTAATCCACAAAGTTAGTATTCCTATTTAATTAAAGTGCTTTTTTCTAAAAAATTTTACTTCAATTAGAATAAAATTTTATAATATTTTGAAATTTAGTCGGTTATCACTCTATTTTATTTGAACTTTTAATCTTTTTTTGTGTAAATTAGCAGAAACCTTTCAAATGAAAATTACTTTTTTTTTAGTACTAGTATACGCCTCCATTTTTTCTCAAAATCAGTATCCAAAAGATTATTTTGGAGCTCCACTAGATGTACCAACTCAGCTATCAGGTAATTTTGGTGAATTAAGACCAAATCATTTCCATGCAGGCTTTGATTATAAAACGCAAAAAAAGGAAGGTTTGAACGTTTTTGCATCCGCTGAAGGTTATGTTTCAAGAATTAAAATCTCTACTTTTGGTTATGGAAAAGCAATTTACATTACACATCCAAATGGATTCACGACAGTTTATGGGCATCTTAAATCTTTGAATCCTGGAATTGAATCTTTTTTAAAAGCAGATCAATATAAAGAAAAATTATATGAAGTTGATTTGTATTTGAAACCAGGTCAATTGCCAATTAAAAAAGGAGAAATTATTGCGCTATCAGGAAATACTGGAGGTTCTGATGGGCCGCATTTGCATTTTGAAATACGGGATTCCCAAACCGAAAAAATTATTAATCCACTTTTCTTTGGATTTGACGCTGTAATTAAAGACACGCAAAAACCTGTTATTACTAATATATTGGTCTATCCATTGGATGAAAATACAGTGGTCAATAAATCAAAAAATCCATTTATGGTTAATTTGTCATTACAAAAAGACGGAAGTTATTATTGCGATAAAATTCTCGCTAATGGAAAAATTGGTTTTGGAATCAATACCTATGATTTATCGGATTTATCTTGGGATAGAAATGGAATATATAAGGTAGAAACATTTTTGAATGGAAAAACTATTTTTGGGTATCAATTTGACTCGTATGCATTTGATGAAATGCGTTATGTGAATGCCCTAATTGATTATTCAAGATATAAAATAATGGGGCAAAGGGTTCAAAAATTATTTATGAAAACTCCATTTCCATTGAGTATTATAAAACCTTATGAAGAAAATGGTGTTATAAATGTAACTCAAAATACCAATCAGAATTATAGAATTGAGGTTTCAGATTTTAATGATAATAAAACTACGATTACTATTCCGATTGAAAATTCTTCGGCACCAGCAATTGATACTTTGAAAATCAAAAAAACGAAGTATTTCATTAAAACAAATAAAGAATATAATTTTGAAAAAGGAAATTGGACTTTCTATATTCCAAAAGGGACTTTTTACGATGATTTTTATCTGAATTTTGAAGGAAAAGCAAATGCTTTAGTATTAGAAAATGAAAATATTCCAGTTCATTCTAATTTTGTAGTTTCTGTAATTGATTCTATTTCTTCTCAAAAAGACAAGGAAAAAATGTTTATTGGTTCAATACAAGATAACAAAACCTATTTCAATTATACCAAATTAAAAGAAAATACGTTTACTTCCTATACTAAAAATTGGGGTAAATTCAATTTACTAAAAGACACCATTTCGCCGACAATTAATATCAGTAAAAACATTGAAGGCAAGTGGATTAGCGATAAAAAAACAATTGAATTTATTATAAACGACGAATTATCTGGGATAAAAACATATGATGGTTTTTTAAATGGAAATTGGATTTTATTTGAATATGATTATAAATCAAAAAAAATGTTTCACAATTTTGAAGATGGAATTGTGGCAGAAGGGAAAAACGATTTAAAAGTTGTTGTTACTGATAATGTAGGAAATTCTACTATCTTTGAAACACAATTTTTTAGAAGTCAAATAAAAAAATAAATACTCTTGAAAATCAAAAATCTACTAATTACTATATTATTTTTATTCACTGGAAGTATTGTTTTTGCTCAAAATGCAAGGGTAAAAGGAATCATATTAGACGCAAATAATAATCCTGTTGAAAACGTAAATATATCCTACGAAACTAAATCTACTGTAACTAATTCCAATGGATTTTATACGCTGACAATTCCTACAAATAAAAAAATAACCCTTGTTTTTACGCACGTTTCATTAAAGAAAACTACCGCTATTTTAGAATTAAAACCCAACGAAGACTTTGAATTCAATGTTACGATGAATGAAAAAGCGGAGCAAATGGGCGAGGTAATTATCACTGCTAATAATAGAAAACGAGTTCAGGGAATTACCACAATTGAACCCGAAGTTATCAGAAGAATTCCGGGTGCGAATGCAGGAATTGAGAATATTTTGAAAACATTGCCAGGCGTTTATTCTAATAATGAATTGAGCACACAATACGCCGTTCGAGGTGGAAATTACGATGAAAATTTAGTTTATGTTAATGAAGTTGAAGTCTATCGTCCGTTCTTGGTTCGTTCGGGTCAGCAAGAAGGTTTGAGTTTCACCAACACCGATTTGGTTCAGAATGTTGATTTTTCAGCAGGTGGATTTCAGTCAAAATACGGAGATAAGTTATCGTCAGTATTAGATATTACGTACCGTCGTCCTACAAAATTTGGAGTTGCCGCTGAAGCAAGTTTGTTAGGCGGAAGTTTAGCTGTTGATGCGGTTTCCAAAAATCAAAAATGGTCAGCAATAACTGGTGTTCGCTATAGAAATAATAGTCTTTTGGTAAACAGTCAACAAACAGAAACCAATTTCAGACCTACTTTTGCCGATGTTCAAACGAATGTAATTTATAACGCTTCTACAAAATGGCAATGGAGTTTTTTGGGTAATATCTCTCAAAATAAATACAACTATCAACCCATTTCAAGACAAACTAATTTTGGAACTATTGACGAGCCAATTGCGTTGCAAGTATATTATGAAGGGCAAGAAAAAGACAGATACGATACTTATTTTGGTGCCTTCAAAACTACTTTTAAAGCAAGTGAGAATTTCACTTTAAAATTTATTGGATCTGCATATCATACTTTGGAACAAGAATATCTTGATATTTATGCAGGTTATTATTTGGGCGAAGTGGATAGTAATATTGGTTCTGAAACTTTTGGAGGTGTTACTTTTAGTCGCGCCATAGGAACGCAATTAAATCACGCTCGAAATGATTTAGACGCTTTAATTGTAAATGCGGAAGTAAAAGGATTTCACGATTTGAAAAAAAATCAGGTAGAATGGGGTTTCAAATATACCCGAGAAGATATTCGGGATAGAGTAGTGGAGTGGGAAGTTATCGATTCCGCAGGGTTTTCTATAAATCCACCCAATTTAAATTTGCCTACAAACCAACAACCGTATCATCCTTATATTGGGCCATTGGTTCCTTTTCAAAATGTGAGAGCTTTGAATTTTGCGACAATAGATAGATTTTCTGGTTATGCCCAATTGAATAGAAAAACGAAATTAGGAAATCACGATGTTTGGTTAAATATAGGAGCAAGAATGCACCAATGGAAAGTTTCTGGCGCAACTGTTGAAGGTAAAAGTCAAATAGAATTCAGTCCAAGAGGACAATTTGCAATCAAACCCGATTGGGAAAAAGATATGGTTTTTCGATTTTCAACTGGTTTGTATGTTCAGCCACCTTCCTATCGTGAACTCAGAGACTCAACGGGGACGGTACTTCCGAATGTAAAAGCGCAAAAATCGATACATTTTGTTTTGAGTAATGATTACAGTTTTAAAATGTGGAATCGCCCATTCAAGTTGGTTACGGAAGCCTATTATAAAATTCTTACCGATGTAAATCCTTATACTTTGGATAATGTCAGAATTAGATATGCCGCCGATAACAATGCAACCGCTTTTGCACAAGGACTTGATGTTCGTTTGAACGGGGAATTTGTACCTGGAACCGAATCTTGGTTTAGTTTTGGGTATTTAAAAACAGAAGAAAATATCGATAATAAAGGTTTTATTCCAAGACCAACGGATCAAAGATTGAAATTTGGAATTTTGTTTCAAGATTATATGCCGAACCTTCCAAGTGTGAAATTATATCTAAATTTAGTATATAATACGGGACTTCCAAGCGGTTCGCCATCGTATGCAGATCCTTATATTTATCAAAATAAAATGCGGGATTACCGTCGAGCGGATGTTGGATTCTTCAAAGTTTTGACTGATAATAATAAGAATTTGCCAAAAGGACATTGGTTAAAAAAATTCAAAGATTTGTCTGTAGGAATGGAAATTTTCAACTTATTTAATAATTTGAATGCAATTACCAATACTTGGGTTCGTGATGTTTATACGAAAAATCAATACGGTATTCCAAATTATATGACGACAAGGGTTTTCAATTTTAAAATCACCGCAAGATTCTAAATTAGAATATCACTTTCTAAATCTGATTTTTCAATGGTAAAATCAAAGCCAAGTCTGTGAACCAATTCAATTACCAAATTTTTATACCAGTTTTCAGATTTTGGATGGATATAAATTTTCTCAATTAATTGGCTGATATCAACATCGATTTTCAAGCCGTTATCAATTTTCAATTCAAATTCTGTAACATCAGAAATAATTCGGATTTCTCTTTCGTATTGGAAACTTTTGCGTTTGAATAGAAAGGGAAAAAAGGCATTGTCAAAAGGAATATATTCTTTTTTATAATCAATATAATTCACTTCGCCTATATGCTGGTTGTAGGTAGTATCGAGTTTCAGAGCCTCTTGAATTCGCCCCAAAGTAGATTGAATTGCCAACCCTTCACTTTTTTGTGTGAAAATTTGCCACATCGCAAAAGATTCATATTCGTTGATATGCCAACTGCTAATTACTACATTTTCACGGTGGGATTTGTAATAATCTAAAAATTCAGGATTATTAATGGATAACTTCCGAATTTCTTCAAATGTAGGTTCGCTAAAAGTACCTTCATATTGATCTTCAAATTTGTCCGAACGCGAAAGAAATAGTTTTTTATATAACAATAAATCGACAAATTTTGACAAGTCTAAATACTTCCAAACAATGGTATTTGGATCTTCAGGAATCTTGATATTTTTATCGTTTATAAACATTTATTTAAGATTTAACCTTTATTAAGTATCACTCAAAACTCTGCATCGTAACCAATTTGTTATACGTCCCATTCCTTGCAATTAATTCATCGTGTGTGCCTTGTTCTACAATTTCGCCCTTATGCAAAACCACAATTTTATCTGCTTTTTGAATGGTTGAAAGGCGATGCGCAATTACAATTGAAGTTCGGTTTTGCATCATATTTTCTAGTGCTACCTGTACAAATTTTTCACTCTCTGTATCCAAAGCTGATGTGGCTTCATCCAAAATCATTATCGGTGGGTTTTTCAAAACAGCACGAGCAATTGACAATCGTTGTTTTTGACCGCCCGAAAGTTTGTTTCCACTGTCGCCAATATTAGTGTAAATGCCTTTTGGTAAGTCTTTTACAAATTCATACGCATTGGCAATTTTTAATGCTTCAATAATTTCTTCATCTGTAGCATCTAATTTACCTAACGAAATATTTGCTTTTATAGTATCGTTAAATAAGATACTATCTTGTGTTACTAATCCCATTAAACCTCGCAATGACTGCAAATTCATATCTTTTATAGCAACAGAATCAATGTCGATTGTGCCTTCATTTACATCATAAAAACGAGTCAATAAATTGGCAATGGTACTTTTTCCACTTCCCGATTGTCCAACAAGCGCAACGGTTTCCCCTTTTTTTACTTCCAATGAAAAGTTCTTAAGAACAATTTCATCTTCGTATTTAAAGTTGATATTTTTAATGCTTATTTCAGATTCAAATGTGCCTTTTTCAATTGCATCAATTTTGCTAATAATTGGATTTTCTTGTTCCAAAATTTCTAAAATCCGTTCCGCTGCAGCATTTCCTCTTTTGATATTATAAGACGCCTTAGATATTGATTTTGCCGGTGTTAAGATGTTATAGGCCAAT
>CANINJ010000105.1 GCA_947468985.1 Bacteroidota bacterium | reverse complement strand
TTCAAAAGTCCCGTAATGGTTCCGTAATCTAGAACAATAAGCAGCAAATTAATAGCCGCTATAAGTAAAAATCCTTTTAGAAATAGTGATTTGTTCATAGCATTGAATTTATATAGTTTGTACTACAGGCGGTGCTTTTTTAAAAGCAAAAAACACAAAATAAACAGTAACCAATAACGAAATCAATAGGTATCCCATAACGCTATAATTTCCATAAGGAGTCAAGCCGTTCAGCCCAAACCAATCGCCTAAACGTAGCACAATTGCAATTCCAAACAGCAAACGTAGCCCTTCCCAAAACAAGGCCGAAGTACGGGTGTCCATTAGTTCTGAATAGCTGTAGATGGTTAAGAATAAAAAGGCACCATAGATGAAAATATTTGGCATTCCAATTGTGGCAATATTATTGAACAAATAACTCACAAAAACAAGGGTGATGAGCGCTTGTACCACCGACCAATATATCAATTTATTAGATTGTGAGGAGTTGTATTTTTGAAACGCATACACGTCTTTAATTTTTTGAACAGGATACCGCTCTTCAAAGTTTTCTGGTCTCCACCCCGTTGGTTTAAACCAAATGGTGAATTTGTCTTTCCAAGTATCACTTCGCCAGGCATCGGCAATTAACAATTGCAAATGCTGGAAATTAATCCGAATGGGATTCCATGTTTGTGCTGGTCTCGTAATTCCAAAAACGGCAGGAACAGTCTCTAATTCTTCTTGAAAGGTGCCGAAAAGTTTGTCCCAGATGATAAAGATTTGCGAGTGATTCTTATCCATATATTCTGGATTAATAGCATGGTGCACACGGTGGTGCGAGGGTGTAACAAGGATTTTCTCTAGAAAACCCAGTTTCTTAATATAGATGGTGTGGTACCAAAACTGCAGGAACAACTGTATGGGAAGTGTGATAACGATTACTTTGGTGGGTACACCAAGAAGTGCAGCAGGGAGTAATAAAAACGTAAATAGGTTTACAAAACTTGATATGGATTGGCGCAAAGCACAAGCCAAATTGAACTCTTCACTGCTATGGTGAATGGCGTGTTTGTTCCATAAAAAATTAATTTGGTGTGCAAATCGGTGTCCCCAGTAACCATAAAAATCAATGGCTATAAAGGCAATAATATAGGTTGTGGCATTGGCTTCTAAATGGAAAATTCCTACTTTTGAAAGCATCCAGTTATAGGAAATAAAAGTGATGCTTAGTCCTAATACATCTTTCACGGAGTTGGTCATTCCCGAACTTATACTGGAAACGCTGTCCATTAATGGGGTTTTCTGGTTGAATTTGAAATACCCATACGCCATTTCGATTAGTATCAACACTAAAAAAAGTGGCATTGCAATGATTAAGATTTTGCCGTACTGTTCCATTTTTATAGTTGGTTTGGTTATATGCTTTTTCAATCTACAACTTGGCTTTTTTATTCTTTACTTTTTTCCCTTGATGGTAAAAAGTAACAAAAAAGATCAAGCCTGAACAATCTTATCTTGAAAACTACCTCGTCAATCTCTCCGCAATTAGCTTCGCTCCGTTCGGCTGCGCCTCGGGTCAAGTCGCTCGTCGTGCCTCCTCGACTATCGGGGTTGCTGCCGTTCTTTTCTTCGTTGTTTTCTATCGATAATTCTGTTAGGGCAGTTTGAGAAGTAGTAAAACAATTACGTTTAATGTTTAATGTCTATTATCTCTTCGTCTATTATCTAGTTTCTTACAACCTACAACCTTTGCTTCTTTGTCCCTTTTTCAAAACCTTTGTCCCTCTAAAATCAAACTATCTCCGCACTCAACCCCGCTTCTAATAATTGCAAACATTGTGGTGTTAGTTCCTTAATAGAGCCTGTTTTTACAGTGCATTTTCCTTTATAATGAACAATCAACGAGCATTGTTCGGCTTGTTCTGAAGTATGGCTGCAAACCCGAATTAAAGTGTCTATTACGTGGTCAAAAGTATTGATGTCGTCATTATACATTACGATTTCATTGTCAAACGAAACGTTTTCTTTCAATTCTACTTTTTCGCGAACTTTTTCTTTTGTACTCATAGCTTTTGAATTTATGAACTTATACCTTCTTTAATTTATAAATAGTCCAAAATCAAGTTGTGTAATGCCGATATAGTATGAAAATAGTCGAATTTTTATGGGACTATATTAAATACATAATCGGTATTACAGCTACTAATTTACATATTTTAATGATACCCAATTGTTTCTTTCAAACTTTTTAACATACGTTAATCCTTTTTCGGTGCACGAAGCATCAATAAAAGGAATGTCTTCATTGTAGAATCCACTCAACAGCAAGATTCCGTTTTTATTCAAACAGTCCACATAACTTTGCATGTCGTTCAACAAGATATTTCGGTTGATATTGGCAATAATTACATCGTATTGTTTTCCTTTCAATAAAGCTGCTTCTCCTTCGTAAACGGTAATTTGACTACAGTTATTGCGTTCTACATTTTCTATAGAATTCAGGTAACACCAATTGTCAATATCAATGGCGTCAATAGGTTGTGCCCCTTTCATTTCGGCTAAAATGGCTAAAATGGCTGTGCCACATCCCATATCCAAAGTCTTTTTTCCTGCTACATCAGTTTCCAATAAATGCTGAATCATCATGTGGGTGGTTTCGTGGTGTCCTGTTCCGAAACTCATTTTAGGTTCGATAACAATGTCGTATTCGGCATCAGTTTTCGGGTGAAAAGGAGCGCGGACATGGCAAATTCCATCTACTTCAATGGCTTCAAAATTCTTTTCCCATTCTTCATTCCAATTCACTTGCTCGATTTCTTCAATGGTATAGGAAACCACAAATTCTGGAGAGCTAAGAATGTGTAAATCTTCTAAGATGTTCTCGGTCCAGAATTGCTTTTGAATGTAGGCTACCACTCCAAAGTCGCTTTCAATAAAGCTTTCAAAAGGCAATTCTCCTAATTCAGCAACTAATATTTCCGATCCTAATTCTTTTGGTTCCACCTTGAAATGGAATCCTAAATATATGTTTGACATGTTTTTTTATTTGTTTTACCACGAAGGTTTTTTTACCGCAAAGTTCGCAAAGGTTTTACGCAAAGTTTATAGCAATTATGAATTATAAATTGTGAATGAGTGGAATTCTCGTTTCCTTTGAACCTCTTATCTATTATCTCTTCTTCAATTATCTTTTTTCTTCTAAAATCTGTGAATCAGTGGCTACTTTTTCACATTCGTCTTTAAGACATTCAACATTCGACTTTTTTCAGTCTTCTTTAAATAGCGTTTACGATGGCAGCAAAATCTTCTGCTTTCAACGCGGCACCACCAATTAATCCTCCATCAACATCGGGCTTAGAGAAAATTTCTTTGGCATTATCTGGTTTAACGCTTCCTCCGTAAAGGATAGAAACATTTTCGGCAACATCACTTCCAAAAGCTTTTCTTACCGTTTCTCTAATGAATTCATGCATTTCTTGTGCTTGTTCTGGACTTGCAGTTTCCCCAGTTCCAATAGCCCAAACAGGCTCATAAGCCAAGACGATATTTTCCCAAGAAGCCGCTTGAATATGAAACAAACCGTCTCTCAATTGGTTTTCAACGATGTTAAAGTGATTCCCAGACTGACGGTCTTTCAATTCTTCGCCAAAGCAAAAAATAGCAGTCATATTGTGTTTTATTGCAGTATCCACTTTGAAAGCAATCATGGCATCGGTTTCGTGAAAAATCGCACGACGCTCAGAATGCCCAAGGATTACAGTATTTACTCCAATACTTTGAAGCATATCTGCAGAAATTTCACCTGTATAGGCTCCGCTTTCCGCTTGGTGCATGTTTTGTGCAGCCACACCAATATTGGTATATTCCAAATGATTTACAGCCGATGATAAATTTACGAATGTTGGCGCAACAATAATTTGAACTTCCTTATCTGTTGGTAATTTATCGATTAATTCGTTCAATAAATCTTCCGTTTCCTCTGCATTTTTATGCATCTTCCAGTTTCCTGCTACAATTTTAGTTCTCATTATTGTTTTATTTATTATTTGATTTTATATTTTAACCGCAAAGTTCGCAAAGAGTATTAACCGCAGATGCGCAGATTTTTTTTAATTTGTGTTAATTTGTGTTTAATCTTTCAACGTTTTCTGAATCAATTCAAAATCCGTTTCAATGGCTCTGTACAAGCTTATTCCTCCTTTTTTGTTGACAATGATGTATCTCGGAATCCAATCTAAATCAATGGACTTCCCGAAAGAACCTTTCATTCCGTCTTTAATTAAAAAGTGATCGCCTTTTAATTCGTGCTTTTCAATTCCTTCTTTCCACTTGTCCGAAGTTTTATCGCAAGATAAAAACACGTAAACTACATCAGGATTATTCGCTTGTAATTCTTTGATTTTTGGCATTGCTTTCACACAGTCGCCACACCACGAAGCCCAGCATTCCAATACGATTGTTTTGCCTTTGTATTTTTCTAAAATAGATTGAAAGGTCACTTCTGAACCGTCAAATGCAACTAAGGTTTCAGCCAACGCTTCTTTTGAAAACGATTTTTTTTGTGCATTGGAACAAGAAAAGGAAACTATGGCAACTAATAAAGCAAGTATTTTTTTCATTATTGGGGTTTGTTATTTGTTATAAATTATTGTTGAGATTAACCTATTAATTACTGCTTTTCAACGCAGCATACGGTTTTTGAACCCATTCTTTGAATTCAGCAGCATTGAATTTATTGTTTTCGATGCCATAATAAAACAAAAATTCATTTCCATTCCATAAATATTTTACACCAGGAGTATCTTTTTTTGTTCCTAAGAGAGTGTAAAACGGAATGATTTCGATGATTTTATAAGGATATTCAGCGCCAGCAAATTGGAAGAACTCTGGAATTAAATCGGCTTCTTCGTTCATGAAAATGATTTTAATTTCAGGGAAGTTCTTGATTTTCGCCTTCATTTCTGTCAATTCTTTTGCAGCAACTCTACAGTGATCGCAGCCTGGAACAAAGAAGCAAAGTATTTTTTTACCGTTGTCAATCGAAGAAAAATAGGATGAATAACCAGATTTGTGTTGCAAAGGTTCGTCTTTGATTGCAGCAACTACTTTTTTCAAAGTGTCCGCTTTTACCGTTTTTACAATCGAATCCGATTTTACGGGAGCAATTGTTTCTATTGGTGTTGCTTCTTCAGGTTCTGTACCTGTAACATCTACAAAATTTGATTTGGCTTGAATTGGTGCCAACATAAATAATAGTAATATAAATGCCAAAGTAGTGGTTGACAACACCCAAAAATTGCTTTTGCTTTCGTCTTTTTTAGGCATTACTTTTAGTAAAATAACCAAAAGCACCATAGCGACAATATTTTTTAGAATTGCTTGAACAGGCGTCATTGGTAACAAACTTCCAAAACAACCACAGTTTCCTGAGTTGCCACCATCTTGAAAAGTAACAATACTGAGGTGTGTTGTAAATACAGCCAACATCAATATAGTAGCAGGAAGCACCAATTTTCTTAGGTAATGCTTTTGCAATAGTAATACGCCCAAGGCAAATTCTATTCCGATTAATATTCGAGAGAAATAGGAAGCAACATCTCCAGAAAACCCTAACGGATACAATTGTTTTACTTCAAAAGTAGAGATGGCAAAGTACGGTGATGGGTATAATTTGGCAATTGCCGATAATAAAAACAAGAAAGCAATACTGAATCGAATTGCTATTGGAACATATTTTTCACGAGTAGTCATGAGCGATTGTTTAGATATTATTTATGAAATTCCATCAAAATCAAAGCGAAAACAGCATAGTTTATCATGTCTTGATAATTGGCATCGATTCCTTCTGAAACCAATGTTTTTCCCTTATTATCTTCAATTTGTTTTACACGAAGTAACTTTTGCAGAATCAAATCGGTTAGTGAATTCACCCGCATTTCGCGCCAAGCTTCCCCATAATCGTGGTTTTTAGCCAGCATTAATTCTTTTGTTTTATGCACTTTTGCGTCATACAATAAAGTCGCTTTTTCAACATCTAAATCGGGTTGTTCTACAACGCCTAACTCTAATTGAATCAACGCCATGATAGAATAATTTATAATCCCAATGAATTCGCCAGTTTCATCTTCATCTACTTTTCGAACGTCGTTTTCTTGCAAACTACGAATTCTTTGAGCTTTGATATAGATCTGGTCTGTCAATGATGGTAATCTCAAAATACGCCATGCGCTCCCGTAATCTTTCATTTTATTGATAAACAGCGAACGACAAATTGCGATTACCTTATCATATTCTTGAGAAGTAGTATCCATTTAAGATGTATATTTGTATAAATTTCTCCAAAAATAAGAATTATTTCTTATTGATGTATGAACATTAACGATTATCAAGGTAGTTTTTTTTAAAACAACACTTTTTAGCTATGACGATTAATTGCAAAGGACAACTTATAGATTTATCAACTCCCAAAATCATGGGGATTTTGAATGTTACACCCAATTCATTTTATGATGGTGGCAAATTCACTTTAAGTGAAAACGGACTTTCCCAAGTTGGAAAAATGCTTGACGAAGGCGCAACATTTATTGACATTGGAGCCTATTCAAGTAAGCCCAATGCCGAATTTGTTTCAGAGGAAGAGGAACGCAGTAGGATTTTGCCCGTTGTGCAAGGTATCTTGAAACAGTTCCCTGACGCCCTACTTTCAATTGATACTTTCAGAAGTGGAATTGCAGCTGTTTGCATTGAAAATGGAGCTGCAATAATCAATGATATTTCGGCAGGAAATTTAGACGAAAAGATGATGGAAGTGATTTCGAAATACAATGTTCCTTATATAATGATGCACATGCGAGGCACGCCACAAACCATGCAATCGCAAACCAATTATGAAAATATTATCAAAGA
>CANINJ010000104.1 GCA_947468985.1 Bacteroidota bacterium | reverse complement strand
GGATTTGATCGGGAACTTCTACCAATTGGATTTTGATCTACGTATTCAATGTGCCTAATCTTGTGATAATAGCCTTGCATATCTGTAAATTGTCCTGCTTTTTCTCCAATTCCATCTAATTTCTTTTGCATTGCAGGAAACAAAATCTTCTTTACCAAAGTACTTTTTCCACTTCCTGAAACCCCTGTAATTACTGTTAAAACTTCCAATGGAAATTTGACATCTACATTTTGCAAATTATTTTCACGAGCACCTAAAATTTCGATATAAGTTCCCCATTTTCTTCGAATTCTAGGCACTGCAATTTCTAAATTTCCATTCAAATATTTAGCCGTTAAAGAGTCAGATTTTAAAATTTCAGCAAATGTTCCTTGTGCAACTAATTCTCCACCGTGGGTTCCTGCTTCAGGACCAATATCGATAATCATATCGGCAGCTTTCATAATATCTTCATCGTGTTCAACAACGATTACGGTATTTCCCAAATCTCGAAGTGAAAGCAGCACTTTTATCAATCTTTCCGTATCTTTTGGGTGTAATCCTATACTTGGTTCGTCCAAAATATACATAGATCCAACCAAACTACTCCCCAAAGAAGTTGCTAAATTGATGCGTTGCGATTCTCCGCCAGATAATGTTGCGGAATTTCTATTTAGTGTTAAATATTCCAATCCTACATCAACTAAAAACTTTAACCGACCATTAATTTCTATCAAAAGTCGTTTTGCAACCTTTTGATCAAAATCATTTAATTCTAATTTTTCAAAGAAAGTCACTAGTTTTTTGATGGATAAATCAACCAAGTCAGAAACTGTTTTTTCTCCAATTTTAATATAAGAAGCTTCAATTCGGAGGCGTTTTCCTTTGCAAGAATGGCATTTTGTTTTGCCGCGATACCTAGATAACATAACCCGATTTTGAATTTTATAATTTTTATCTTCTAATTCTTTGAAGAATTTTGTTAGTCCTGTGAAATAGGTATTTCCATTCCAAAGTACAGCTTTATTTTCATCAGATAATTGGTAATAGGGTTTGTGAATAGGAAAATCAAATTTATAGGCATTGTTGACCAATTCATCTCGATACCAACCCATACTTTCGCCACGCCACGCATATATTGCATTTTCATAAATTGACAAAGCCGTATTTGGGATTACCAATTCTTCATCAATTCCAATTACACTTCCGTAACCTTCACAAACTGGACAAGCACCGTAAGGATTATTAAAACTGAACAAATGAACATTGGGTTCTAAAAACGAAATACCATCCAATTCAAAATTAGTACTAAAACTAAAACGTTTATCAGTTGCAACTTCTTGTAAATAGCAAATTCCTTTGCCTTCATAAAAAGCAGTTTGAACCGCATCTCCAAGCCGATTGAAAAAATCTTCTTCGTCTTTGATTACAATTCTATCAATTATAAGTAAAACTTCTTTGTTGTCTAAAGAATGTGCGTCGATTTCGTCCAAACGAATCATCTCATTTTTAACCAAAATCCTAGCAAAACCTTGTTGTAATAGTGCTTTTAATTTATCTTCTAAAGCTCGGCCTTTTTCTAAATGAATAGGAGCGAGTAGAAGCCATTTGCTATCCATTTCTAATGACTTTACTGTATTTATTACATCAGACACAGTATTTTTCTTTACTTCCAATCCGGAAATTGGAGAATAGGTTTTACCAATTCGAGCAAATAAGAGCTTTAAATAATCATAAATTTCCGTTGAAGTTCCTACGGTTGAACGGGCATTGGTAGTATTTACTTTTTGTTCAATTGCAATGGCAGGGGCAATTCCTTTGATATATTCTACTTTTGGTTTGTCTAATCTACCTAAAAATTGACGTGCATAAGACGATAAACTTTCAACATAACGTCGTTGTCCTTCAGCATACAAAGTATCGAAAGCCAAACTCGATTTCCCAGAACCTGACAATCCAGTAATAACCACTAATTTATTGCGAGGAATAGCAACATCAAGGTTTTTCAAGTTGTGTACTTGAGCGCCTTTAATTATAATATTTTTCTTTGGTTCGAGTTGTGAAATGTCAGGTTTTATCATAGCCAATTTTGAATGACTGCAAATATAATTAATTATAATATGAGAAACTTACAACAAAAGTTAAACTGTTGATTTGACAGTTATTTTCATTACTATTTATTGATATGATATTTATTTGATAATTTAATTAAATTAATCATTTTTATAGAATTATTGCTTTTTGACGCTTTTTTGTGACTTAATATTGATAATATTTTTAATAATATTTACGAAATCGAAATAGCTTACCATTACATTGCCTCAACATTTAAAATAAATCTTAACATTAGTGGTGTTATTATATAATCTTTCTATATCTATAAATGCCTTTCAATATTGATAATTTACTTCTTTTTTTTTATTTTAATAATGTATAGTTTTTATATAGTTGCATTTTCAACATTTAAAAAGCAACAAACTTAAATTTGGCTATTAACTTTTTTTAAAAAAACAATTATGAAAAAAATTACTTTTATTATTTATTTATTCTCATTAATAATGGGAATTCATCAAACCTCTGCACAAACCTACAATTTATTAGAATCTTTTGCTGGTACAGGTTTCCAAGGTACTTTTGGAGGCGCAACTGCCGTGTATGCTACTGATCCAGTAGGTACTGATCAAGTGCTTAAATTAACCAATAATGGAGCTGAGATTTGGCAAGGTCTAGATGTTATTTTGCCTACAAATTACAGACTTACTGCCGCAACACAATTGACAATGCAGTTAGATGTTTATTCAACTACTGCTATAACTATTGCCCCTAAAGCTCAAGGTGGTGTTGCAGGAGCTCCAGATTCTGTTACAACTGCTACCCATAATGGATCTGGATGGCAAACTTTAACGTTCACTTTTAACCAAAGTTTAGATGGTAAAGTACCTGCAAATGGTGATTATTCTGATTTTGCTCTACACATTAACTGGAACATTGCTTCAAATACCTTTGGTTCACCAGATGGAAGAATATTTTATATTAAAAATCTTAAAGGTCTTAGTGCAATAGCACCAGTCGTTCCTGCGCCTACTGTTGCTGCTCCAACACCTCCTGTAAGAGTAGCTACTGATGTAATTTCAATATTCAGCAATGCATACAGCAACGTTACTTTAGCTGAGTTACCAACGGGTTGGTCACAAACTACATTTACTGCTTTACAAATTCAAGGAAATGATACTTGGAAATCAGTGGGTGAATTTTTAGGAATGGTTACAAATCCTGCAAATGGTGTTGATTTATCAACTATGGAAAAAATGCATATCGATTATTGGACTCCAGATAATAATCCAATTAGTGTTAAAATTGTTAATACTGTTAATGGTGGCGATGCTATAGCTTCTTTAGGAACAACAGTTACTGGTACATGGAATAGCATTGATATTGATATGTCAGCTTTTGGATCTACACTAAATAAAACAAAGATTACTCAATTGCTAATTGATCCAGCGGGACCTTCTACAATTTATATCGATAATTTTTATTTTTGGAAGCCTGTAAATGCTTCAGTTGCTCCGTCACTTCCAATAGATTTTGAATCTACTACTGTGACTTATTCTTTTGTAGATTTTAGTGGTGGAGCAGTTACAAAAATTGCTAATCCTAATTCAGGAGGAATAAATATGACAGCAAATGTTGCTAAAATGGTTAAAAATTCAGGTGATGTTTGGGGTGGAAGTACTTTAATGTTAGCTGCTCCTATTGATTTTTCTTTAAATAAAATTTTTAAGGTTAAAGTTTACTCTCCTAGAGTTGGGGCTAAATTATTATTGAAAGTTGAAAATTCAACCAATGCAGGAATCGCTTTTCAAACAGAAGCTACTTGTACAGTTGCAAATGCTTGGGAAGAATTATCTTTTGATTATAGTTTAATTCCAACGGCTAATTCATACCAAAAATTAGTTTTCATTTTTGATAATGGAACAATGGGAGATGGTACGGCTAACTTTACTTTCTTATTCGATGAAATTAGATTAGTGCCTCCTACAGTTATTATTGTAGCTCCATCACTTCCAATAGATTTTGAATCTACTACTGTAACTTATGGTTTTACTGATTTTGACGGTGGTGCAGCTACTAAAATTGTTAATCCAAGTCCAGGAGGAATTAATACAACTGCAACTGTTGCAAAAATGGTTAAAGGGGCAGGTCAAGTTTATGCAGGTAGTTATCTTACTTTAGCAGCTCCTATTGATTTTTCTGTAAATAAAATTTTTAAAGTTAAAGTTTACTCTCCAAGAGTGGGTGCAAAATTATTATTGAAAGTTGAAAATGGTCCAGATGCTTTTGAAAGAGAAGCTACTTGTACAGTTGCAAATGCTTGGGAAGAATTAACATTTAATTATTCAGCTGTATCAACTACTGTTCAATTCCAAAAATTAGTATTTATTTTTGACCTTGGCACTGTTGGTGATGGAAGTGCTAACTTTACTTTCTTATTTGACGAAATTCGTTTGATTGCTCCAACTGGACCAGTTTTAACTCAAATTAATTTGCCTGTAACCTTTGAGGGTTCTACCACAGATTTTACTATGACAGATTTTGAAGGTAATATTTCAACTAAAGTAGTAGATCCTACGGATTCTAGTAATACTGTTATGAAAATAGTAAAACCGGTGGGTGCCCAAGGATGGGCAGGAACTACAATGGGTGCTGGAACATTAGGATTCAGTGCTGCAGTTCCATTTACTACTACTAATAAAAAAATGTATGTTAAAGTTTGGACACCAGCAGCTGGTATAAAAGTAAGATTGAAAGTTGAAGATCACGCAGATGTAAATCATTATGTTGAGCAAGATGTTATTACAACTCTGGTTGGTTGGGAAACATTAATGTTTGATTTTACCACGCCTGTCACAGCCGCATTTAATTCAACTTTTATTTACGATAAAGCTTCAATATTTTTTAATTTTGCAACCGTAGTTAATACAGTTGAAGGAACCTATTATTTTGATAATGTAAGTTACGGGGAAGCAATATTAGGACTTTCTTCTTTTACAACTTCAAATGTAAAAATGTATCCAAATCCAACTTCTTCAGTTTTCACAATTGAAGCAAAAGAAGTAGTTGAAAGCGTTTCTTTATTTAATGTTTTAGGACAAGAAGTAGTAACTAAATATCCTAATAGTAATTCAGTTACTATAGATATTGCAAACCTTCAAACAGGAGTTTATATTGTAAAAACAATGATTGGTGGAGTTTCATCAACTTCAAGAATTGTTAAAAAATAAGTTTAGATTTTAGTTTTAATGTTAAAACACGTTCTGAAAAGAACGTGTTTTTTTTTGCTTTCAACCAATTAATTTGTCATTTGTAATTGTTTTATTATCTTTATAATTGAATTTCCCTTAACCCTCGTATTAAATAATGAAAATTAAATTTAAACAATTTCTATATGTGCTACTATTTATTAGCACTACTTTTTCTTTCTGTCAGGAATTACCGCCAATTGTAAAATACAGTCCAGCTACTTATGGCGCAGGAAATCAAAATTGGATGATATCGCAGGATAAAAACAACTTTATTTTCTTTGCTAATAACGAAGGGCTTTTGGAATATAATGGCTCAAATTGGACTTTATATCCATCTCCAAATGAAACAATTATTCGTTCTGTAAAAGTAATTGACAATAAAATTTATACAGGTTGCTATATGGAATTTGGCTATTGGGTTCGACAATCTAATGGACAATTACAATACACATCGCTAAGTAAATCTTTAAAAAGTAAAATTCAAGACGACGAACAATTTTGGAATATTCTAAATTATGATCAATGGGTTATTTTTCAATCTCTAAATAAGATATTTATTTATGATACCAAAACTGGAAAATTCAACATTATAACTCCTAAAAATGGCATTGTAAAATCGTTTAGAACAAACAATTCGATCTATTTTCAAACCATAAATGAAGGACTTTATGAAATTGAAAACGGAAAAAGCAAATTAATTTGTAATAATCCAATTTTTAAAAATAATAGAATAGTTTCTGTGTTTTCTACTAATGAAGGCTTACTAATTCAAACACAATCCAACGGTCTTTTTAAATTAATAGGTGAAAATGTATCGAAATCTTCTATCGATGCAGATTCAGCGATTACTTCAAATACTATTTACAGTAGTAAAATTTTATCCGATGGTAGTTTTGCTTTGGGAACCGTTTCCAATGGAATTTATATTTTATCAAAAGAGGGAAAAGTTAAATATCATATCACTCAAAATAAAGGCTTAAGCAATAATACCGTTTTGTCTTTGTTTGAAGACTCAGATAAAAATTTATGGATTGGTTTAGACAATGGTATAAATTGTATCAATATTCAATCTCCAGTTAAAAGTTTTTCTGATAATACAGGAATGTTAGGAACGGTTTATGCCTCTGTTTCTCATAACGGAAAATTATATATTGGAACCAACCAAGGTTTATTCTTTAAAAACTTTGGCACAAATGACGAATTTCAATTTGTAAGCGGAACAAAAGGACAGGTTTGGTCTTTATATGAAAATGGAGGAACGCTTTTTTGTGGTCACGATTCAGGGACTTTTATAGTTGAAAATGGAAATGCAAAGCTAATATTTTCTCAATCGGGAACTTGGAAATTCTCCACTGTTCCAAATCATAATAACCTGCTTTTACAAGGGAATTATTACGGTATTTCTGTTTTAGAAAAGGTAAATAACCAATGGGTTTTCAGAAATAAAATTTCTGGATTTGACTATTCATCACGGTATTTTGAAATCACTAATTCTTTAGATGTTTATGTAAGCCATGAATACAAAGGAGTTTTCCGATTGAAATTAGATGATAAATTATTAAAAACAAATAAGTTTGTAACGTATCAATCTCCTACAAAAGGAAAAAATG
>CANINJ010000103.1 GCA_947468985.1 Bacteroidota bacterium | reverse complement strand
TCGAGTTATTATTTTTACTGGGAAATCACTGAAATTAAAAATCCCATTGAAGGCCAATTCAAATAATTTTGACCAACTGTATTTGGTTTCACCAGCGTATCTTTCGTCTCTATCATACTCAAAACCAATCTGTTTATATCCAACCCAAGCTCTCATTCCTCTCAAATACCTGCTTTGCTCTGGCATGCTTACTATTGTATCAACAACTCGTCGGCTTAACATCGAGAAATCGCCACTATCTATTGGAATATTAAAACTAGAAATTTTCTTTTGTAATCTGTAATATACTGAATAGGCTAATTTTTTAAAAAAACTTTCTTTTCTGTTTTTTCTAATGGCATAAATTACATCATATCCATCAATTAATAAATCATAAAACTCATTTATTAACTCAGGGGGATCTTGTAAATCTCCGTCAATTATCATAGCTCCTTTTTTTCCTCTTGAATAGGATAATCCAGCGCTTACTGCTAATTGATGTCCATGGTTTCTTGATAAAAGTACACCTGAAAATCGGTTGTCTTTCCTACATGTTAGGTTTATTAACTCCGCCGTTTTGTCGGTACTTCCATCATTAATAAGCACCACTTCACATTGAAATTTTGCTGTATCTATAACTTGTGTCAATCTTTGAATTAGTGTTTCAAAAACATCCTCTTCGTTATATAATGGAACAATTATGGATATATCAATTAAATTCAATTTTAATAGTATTTATTTTGTTTAATATTATTAACGTTTCAATAACTCAATGTGGTAAATATAAAATAATTTTTTTAATAAAAATTGGCTAAACGATTTAAAAAAAAAATGCTATTCAATACCAAAATATTGAATAGCATTTTTAATTGAATTTATTACGATTATTTTACCAATTTAACTATTTCATCACATAGCAACTGTTCTGGATAGAATGATGGTCCAAAATACTTTTCTCCTTTTTTAACAGGTATAATAAGGCCTTTCTCTTTGTCAATTTGTGTACATTCTTCATTTGGTCTAAAATACCTAAAAAAACTTGCTCCTGGAGTTTCGAAAGTTTTTCCTGAGTAGGTCATTTTATAATTGATTATAGTCATCGGCTCTTGGTCCTTTTTAATTCCAAAATCAATTCTTAAATGCGTAGGAATAGTGTTTTCTGGAAGTGCGAATACAACTTTTTGAACATTTTCGGATCCTTTAACTCCCATCCATACTGGTGCTAATGTGAAGTTTGAAGTACCATCTTCTGAGTAAAATAGAGCAAAATCATCATTCTTTTTAACAATTACATCAAGTGTTACTTGAAAATTATTGTCTACCACTTCCGATTTTACAACATCTAAAGAATCAACCGATTTTTCATTTTTACAACTACTGAAGATTCCTGCTAATACTATTGCTAGCATAAAAAATTTTGTTCTCATTTCTTTGTTTTTTTTACAAAAATAAATATTTTTTTTGTTTCGTGTGAAAATTAATGCCTTTTTTATTTCTTTGAGAAATCGCCTCTTGAAAAATATTTTTCTACAAAGCAATATACTAATATAAAAAAATAACGACTTCCCATTTCTTTAATCTTCAATTTTGAAACCCCATATTTTCTATTAGTCCAAGAATTAGCAACAATTGCGTAGGAATAACCTCTAATTATTGCTTTTAGAGGCAACTCAATAGTTAAATTAAAATGAGGTGATAAAATGGGCTTTACACCCTCAATAACCTCTCTTTTGTATAATTTAAAAGCGTTTGTGGTGTCGTTGTATTTTATACTCATCGTGATTCTAATAATAAAATTAGCAATTCTATTAATCACTTTTTTAATAAAAGGATAGTCAATTACTTTTCCTCCTTTTATAAAACGACTCCCAAAAACACAGTCGTAATTACCTTCTAGCATTGTCGTATAATAGCGAATCAAATCGAATGGCGAGTCAGATAAATCCGCCATCATTATAGCAACACAATCACCAGAATATCTTTCTAAACCATAACGAACTGCATATCCAAATCCATTAGGGCCTAAATTTGTTTCGTATTTTACTGCTGGGTATTTAATAGCCAATTCTTCTAAAACTTTTATCGTGTTGTCTTTTGAATTGTCATTGACAATAAATATTTCGTGCTCAATAGCTACTTTTGAAAAAGCTTCCTCAATTTGATCTATCGTTTCGGCTATAGATTCTTCTTCGTTATAGGCCGGAATTACAATACTTAATTTCATTTATTATTGTCTTTTAGACGTGTTTTCGTATATCTGAGTCAAAATATCATTGATGTTGTACTTCCAAGTCCAATCTGGGTAATGTGCTTTAAATTTAGAAACATCACTAATCCACCAAATATGATCGCCAATACGGTTGTCTTCTGAATATTCGTAATTCATAGGTTTTCCTGTGATGGCTTCACACATTTCAATAGCTTCTGCCATCGAGCAATTCGAATGTCTTCCACCACCTGCGTTATAGACTTCGCCTTGACGTGGCTTTTGATAAAAATGCCAAAACATGTTTACTAAATCCCAACTGTGAATGTTGTCTCGAACTTGTTTTCCTTGGTAACCAAAAACAGTGTATTTATCGCCTGTAATAGCACATTTCATAAGGTAGGACAAAAATCCGTGGAGTTTGGTCCCCGAATGATTTGGTCCTGTCAAACAACCTCCTCTAAAAACTCCCGTATTCATCCCGAAATATTTTCCGTATTCTTGAACCAATACATCCGCAGCGACTTTTGAAGCACCAAATAAAGAGTGTTTGGTTTGGTCGATACTCATTTTTTCATCTATTCCGTTTATAAAATAGGGATGACTTTCGTCGATTTCCCATCTTTTTTCGAGCTCCACCAATGGTAAATAATTTGGCGTATCGCCATATACTTTATTGGTAGATGTAAAAATAAATGTGGCTTTTTGGCAATGCAATCTTGTAGCTTCAAGCATGTTCAAGGTTCCATTAGCATTTACAGTAAAATCTGTAATTGGTTCATTAGCCGCCCAATCATGGCTAGGTTGTGCCGCTGTATGAATTACCAATTTTATGTCTGAACCATAAGTAGAGAATATTTTTTCTAACTCATCGATATTTCGAATATCTGCATGATGGTGCTCAAAATTCGGAATTGTTTCTGTTAGCTTTTTTGTGTTCCATTCTGTTGAAGCGTCCGCACCAAAGAAAACCTGGCGCATATTGTTATCAATTCCAATAATTTTATCAAATTTCGGAGCAAAAAAAGCAACAGACTCACTTCCGATTAACCCTGACGACCCTGTGATGATGCAAATGTTCATGTTATTGTGTTATTTTATATTCTGTGATTCTGATTTTGTCATTAAAAAATGATTCGTCAACGGGTTTAATAATGTAATATTTAATTTTTAAGTCGTCAATTTTTGAATCAAAAAGCGAATTTAAACTTTTCGTTTCAGAAATGTATTGATTACAAAAAATTCCTGTTTCGAGCAACATTTTTGAAGTTCTATATTCTTTTATGTAGCCATCTGAAGTTTTCATTTCTAATCTTATTTCTGGGGCATGGCTAAATAGAGAAGTTATTTTTCCTGATAATGAATTATAGATTCCTATTTCATAAAAAACATCTTTTTGTGGAACTAAAGGTGAATTTAAAAGCATGGCATATTCCTTTATTTTTTCTAGTTTAATGGGTTTAAAATCTTGCTTTTTCTGTAACAATTGTACTTTTCTTCCATCAAAATCAAATGTTTCAATCAAAAAATAATTTTTTATTAAGGCAACATTTACCTTTGATTCATCAAAGAATGCATACCGATTATCAATCCCAGCAACTTCATATATTACAAATTCGGGTGCGTTTTTTGAATTATAATGCTTAAAATTCATGTTTTCTAAATATTGAGTATAAGCCGAATAGGATTGCAAAACTGGTCTTGGACGGTAATTTAAATTATTTTGTAGTAATAATAGAATGTTCCAAGGTAAAACATCAACCGTATTGTTGCCAATTTTTTGCAAAACAGCGTTTGGTAATTTATAATCATTGGGCATTAAATACATTCCTGATGTTGTTGTAAATTTATCGAACCCAGAAATGTAATTCGATTTGGGAAATTTACCTTTAATTTCGACCGTTTTATCTTGTTCTAATGCTAAAAATTTAAAGGGTATAAAAAGGATAACGAGCGTTATTACTTTTAAAAACCATTTGTTGTTGTAGATGTGAAAATCTAAATTACACAATAATAACAACGGCAAATAAATGAAAAAATCATAAACGTGTCCTCCATCAGCTCTGACAAATGATTGTTTGTATAAAACAAATACCGATGAGCCAATTAAAAATAGTACAACTCCGTTTTTGAACCATTTGCTTTTGTCAAAAACTGAAATATTGAATAGAAAAACTACCGTTGTTAAAGCCAATAATATATAAGAATATTTTGCACTGTTTTTAATATTTCCATCAAAAAACATAACATCATTATATCCTTTTACCATTTCTAATCCAGACTTGAAATAGGGAACTAATGCAACATTTAATATGTTACTGAAAATAATAATTAGTACAAATGGTAGTAAGGCATATAGAAAAAGATATTGGGCTTTCTCTTTTTTTGAAAATAAATTAAAAATAATTCCTGCTACAAATAAAGGGAGGGCAATTAGGCCTGTATTAAATTTAATAAAAAAAACAAGTGTGATTATTGCAATTTGAAAAAAATAATAAATGGGTTTGGGTTCGTCTAAACTTATTCTTATCCAAAAAATTAAAAAAGCCATTAGTATCAATGAATTAGATGAACCAAGCCACAATGGTGCTAACAGACAAAATGCAATAAGGATTAAAGCGGTTATAACTTTATTAAAGCTCTTTTTTAGTGATATAAAAAAAAGCGAAAAAAAGTTTAGAAACATAAAAAGGTCAAAAAGTAAAAAAGTAAACTTGTTTTCTCCCCAACCCGCTCGAGTACAAAAAAGTGCTAATGGTCCATAAGTAAAGGCGACATCTGTACCCCACGTTAAATTTTTTAATTTAACATAATTTAGCGCAATTCCCCATGATGGGTCTAATGACATCAATAAGTCATTGGCCAATGGCAGGGGCATTATGTCTGCTTCAAAATAATTTGGAATCAGCATAAATGCTCCCAAAAAAGCAATGAAAAAACTCAAAACATTGATTTTATCCTTAAAAATGTTTTTTATAATGTCCATATTTATTTTAAAATTGATTCTAATTGTTTCTCATTATTTTTAATCCAATGAAAAATATCTGTAAAAACTTGTTCCACATTTCTCGTTGGTTTCCATCCTATTTCTTTTTCTATCAGAGCATTATCGGTTACAAACATTCGTAAATCGGCTGGTCTTGTTTCGGTTTCAGAACCAATTGTAATTTTATTTCCAGTGATTTTTTCACAAATAGCCGTCATCTCTAATAGAGACGCACTATTTTCTATCCCGCCACCCACATTATAAATTTTGCCTTCAAACTTTTCTATTTGATGAATTTGCAAGTCTATTAAATCTACCAAATCATCAACATGAAGTATGTCACGAACCTGTTTTCCTGTTCCGCCATATCCAATATATTTTAAGGATTGGTTCCAAAAATGTTTTGCCATCCAAAGAGTTACAACGCCTTGATCTGTTTTCCCCATTTGACGAGGCCCTGCAATAACTCCAAATCGGGTAATAGCAGCTTTCAATCCATAAAATGCGGCATATTCTTGGATAAACATTTCAGAAGAAAGTTTTGTAGTTCCATAAAATGAACGTGCACCATTAAGGCTTAATTTTTCAGAAATTCCATTTTCAGAAATCCCTAATTCAGTTTGATTTTTATCAAATGAAAAGCGTGTTGGTTTCTCAGTAAAATTAGCTTTTTCAATAGTTTCTATTGGATATACCCTGCTTGTTGAAAGAAAAATTAATTTTGCTTTTTTTTTTAAACAGGCGTTAAAGCAATTAATTGAACCATATAGATTGTTGTTAATTACATAAGTTGGATCCGAATCAAGTCCAGCTGTAACTGATGGTTCTGCGGAAGCTTCAATTAAAACATCGAACTTTCCAAGGGCAATAATGTCTTCTGAATTACGAATATCGCCATGAATAAAAGGAATGTCTAATTTTTGAAAATCTAATAAATTTAATTCAGAGCCACGACGTTTTAAATTGTCAAAAGCAATGATTGAATAATTTGGATACTTCTGTTTCAATTTAATACAAAGGGTTGAACCCACAAATCCCGCTCCGCCTGTTACAACTATTATTGACATTTATTTTTTTATCTGTTAGTATGATTTTATAAAAAACATCTCCTTTTAATATTTATGTAAATCTATTAAAATTACTTTAATAAACGGTTAAATACTTAAAATATTGGAATTGCATCTCTTTTTATTCAAGTCCTTGATTGCTAAAAATGTAATTTAACACTCCAATTCTTATTTTTAAATTTTTTCTGCATTTTAAAGAAAAAAAACGTTGAATACCGACTAAAAAAAATCTTTTTATTTTATTGTCATAATTTTCATCTAATTATTAATCAACACATTATATAATGATGAAAAATTTATTTAGCCTTTTGTTTTTTCTTGCCATTACAAATTCCGTTTTAAGTCAAAACATTGTAATCAATGAAATATTATCTTCAAATTCTTTCTCCAATATGGATGAAGACGGTTCCTATCAAGATTGGATAGAGTTATACAATAACGGCGCAACCACTTTAAATTTATCGGGTTACGGCCTATCTGACGATGCAACAATTCTATATAAATGGACTTTTCCAAGTGTTTCAATTGCCCCTGGTGAGTATTTATTAGTTTGGGCTTCCGATAAAAACCGAACTGTTGCTGGAAGTCCACTGCACACCAATTTTAAATTGTCAATGGCTGGAAATACTGTATTATTGACAAATCCAGCAGGAACAACAGTTGATACTGT
>CANINJ010000102.1 GCA_947468985.1 Bacteroidota bacterium | reverse complement strand
TACCGATAAATCAGCTCAAGAAAGTTTGGTAAAACAAGCATTAGATTTGGCAAAATTATCTCAAAACTTATTAAAAGGGGAAGAACTTACAGCTTTTGTAAAACGTAGTTTTGAATTGATAAAATAAGAAGTTTCAATTACTAAAAAGCCTTAAACTTTATTCGTTTAAGGCTTTTTTATTTTTAATAATCTCCACGGTTTTTAAATCTTGGATCGTCTTTTTTGATAAATTCTGTTCTTCGTTTTACGGGTTCTATTTTTGGCAAACTCGCTTCTTCTGTTTTACTTGAAGGTTCAATAAGTTGGTTCAATTCAAGGATTTCTGCATCGGTCAAATCACGAAATCTTCCTACAGGAATATCCAATGAAATATTGATAATTCGAATACGTTTTAACGCCACCACATCATAACCTAAATATTCAGACATTCTGCGAATTTGACGGTTTAATCCTTGAGTCAAAACAATTTTGAATATAAATTGACTGATTTGTTCTACTTTACATTTTCTTGTAATCGTATCCAAAATAGGGATTCCGTTGCCCATTCTTTCAATAAACTGAGTTGTTATTGGCTTATTTACCGTAACTGTATATTCTTTTTCGTGATTGTTCCGAGCACGAAGTATTTTGTTTACAATATCTCCATCATTTGTCATAAAAATCAATCCTTCGCTGGCTTTATCCAATCGTCCAATTGGGAAAATCCGTTTGGGATAATTGATATAATCTACAATATTATTCCGAACATCTAAATTGGTTGTACATTCAATTCCTACGGGTTTGTTGAATGCCAAATAAACTGGTTTTTCTCGTTGTTCCCGAATTAATTTTCCGTCAATTCGAATTTCATCGGAATTAGAAACTTTTGTACCCAACTCTGGAATTACGCCATTGATTGTTACTCGACCTTCGTCAATTAATTTATCGGCTTCCCGACGCGAACAATAACCTGTTTCTCCAATGAATTTATTGAGACGCTTTAGATTTTCTTCCATAGGGCAAAGTTAATTAGAAAATAGCTTATTAAGTAATGCCAATTACAATTATTTTTCGGACTAATAATTCTGGCATTATGCAGCTGTATATTTCATTAAGTTCAATTTTTTTTGAACTATTTTGAAATAACAAGCGGTATAATTTGAGGAATAAATAGTTATGCTTCTACTAAAAAGGTAACTATTTTTTGATATAAATCAGTATCATTCATACTGTGTCCAATTCCTTTTGTTGGAATAAAAATTGAATCTTTCCAGGAGATTGCATTTTTTTCTCCTTCAGAAAAAGCAACAATTTTATCTTCAATGTCGTGAGCAATGAAACCTTTGGTCGATATATTAGATGAGAAAATTTGACCATTAAATTCAGTAATATTGAGATTGTAATTTTCTAAATAATAGTTTTCTAAACCTTTATATATAATGGAATTTAAACTCAATAATGTAATATAATTTTTGAGAATTACTTTGAAATCCGATGGTGCGCCAAGAATTACCATCTTTTTAATCGAAGAATTTTGATATAATGATTGGTAATACAAACACGCTTTGCCGCCAATTGAATGCCCAATTAAAATTTGTGGTTTATATTCTTTGGCTACATGATTTATGAATTCTGCATATTTTGGAACATTGAAATCTATTCCGCCCGATAATCCATGAGCAGGAGCATCAATGGCAACAATAGTATTTCCAGATTCTAATAAAAAAGGAAGTGCTTTTTTCCAACGTGCCGAATTGCTTTCCCAACCGTGAATTAAGAAAATTACGGTTTCATCTCCTTTCCAAATATAAGTTTGAATAGCATTTCCTTCAAAATCCAAAGTTACTGCTTCCGCATTTTGAAGAATTTCCGGGATTGAATGTAATGTAATTTTTCCTTTTCTGGGAATGCTGAATAAATCATACGCCTTTTGAGTTGCTTTCTTTGGGGAAATAAAGCTCAGCATATTGATGTAAAAACCTATAGATTTTGTAAGTAGGAAATAATTGATTTTCTTCATAATAAAAAAGCCACGTTATTAGCGTGGCTTCATATAATTAAAATTTAGAAAATAACTTTTCCATTTTTTCTCTTTCCTCTTCAGCAAGTGAGCTGTCAACTAAAATTCTTCCTGAATGTTCGTCGGTGATAATTTTTTTTCTTGACGCAATTTCCACTTGTGTTTGTGGTGGAATTGTAAAGAAAGAACCTGCAGAAGCACCTCTTTCAATTGAAACTACTGCTAATCCGTTACGAACACTTGATCTAATTCGTGTGTAAGCAGCTAATAATCGTTGCTCAATTAAAGCTTGGTATTCAGCTGACTTTTCAGTCAAGAAACCTTCTTCTTTTTCAGTTTCAGACATAATTGCATTCAATTCTGTCTTTTTATGTTTCAAGTGAGTTGATTTAATATCTAATTTTTCTTTAGATTGAGAAATCACTTCTTTTTTATGTTCAATAGTAGCTTTCATTTCTTTAATTTGCTTTTCAGCCAATTGAATTTCAAGCTCTTGAAACTCAACTTCTTTTGTTAATGAGTTGAATTCTCTGTTGTTACGAACAGTTTCTTGTTGTTTAACATATTTTTTCATTGACTCATTGTGATCGTCAATAGCTATTTTTTTAGCTTTGATAAGATCTTCAATAACGGTCAAATCATTTTTAAGTTTATCTAAACGAGTGCTTAAACCAGCAACTTCATCTTCTAAATCTTCTACTTCTAAAGGAAGTTCTCCTCTAACATTTCTGATTTCGTCAATTCTTGTATCAATTAATTGCAAATCATATAATGCTCTTAATTTGTCTTCTACACTTAGTTCTTTCGTATTCGCCATAATAATTTATAAGTACTTAACTGGATTTGTATTTTCTTCCGATAAAATGATTGCAAAATTAAGGATTTTTTTCCTAAGAAAATCAACAATATAATTTTTTGTATACCTTTCGCTCTCAAAATGACCAATATCAGCTAAAATTATCCGATTTTCCGCTTCATAAAACTGATGGTACTTCAAATCTGCCGTTAAAAAAACATTTGCGCCAGCAGAAATTGCATTTTTAATTGCAAAACTTCCTGCACCTCCAAGAAGAGCAACTTTTTTTATTGGTTTTCCAATAAATTCTGAATGACGAATTCCCTCACATTGCATTTTGTCTTTTACAAACAATAAAAAATCTTTTTCGGTCATCGGATTTTCTAATTCTCCAATCAATCCCATTCCGATATTTTGATGTTTGTTTTGCAATTCTATGATTTCATAAGCCACTTCTTCATAGATATGACTTTCAAAAAGTGCTTTCAGAATTTTGCTTTCTAATTGTTTTTCAAAGGTAACTTCAATCTTAATTTCATCCGCTTCAACAAATTCAAATCGTTCACCAATTTCAGGATTGCTATGCTCATTTCCCATATAAGTTCCCAATCCTTTGGAACTAAAACTACAATTTTCATAGTTTCCAATTGTTCCTGCACCAGCGTCAAAAAGGGCATTTCGAACTTTTTCTACATTTTCAGGAATGGTAAAAGTGACTAATTTTCTTATGAATTGCTCTTTTGGAATTAGAATTTTAGTATTTATTAAACCTAAAGCATCACCGAAAATTTTATTTACACCTTCAGGATGATTGTCCAATGCCGTATGAACTGCATAAATTGCAATATCATTCTTGATTGCTTTAATAATGGAACGTTCAACATAATTTTTCCCAGTAATTTTCTTTAATCCTGAGAATAATATCGGATGGAAACACACCACTAAGTTGCAATTTTTGGTAATAGCTTCATCAATTACACTTTCTAAAGCATCGTGACAAACTAAAATTCCAGTTGCTTCGGTTTCTAAATTACCAACTAATAATCCAACATTATCAAAATCTTCAGCATACGCTAAAGGCGCCATTTCTTCAAGTAGGGTAATTATATCTTTAATTTTATGCATAATTGTATTTTTTGAATTTACAAATTAACGAATAATCAATTCAACTTTTTTATAAAGATAAAATATTATACTTTCGTACAATGAATTTATTGCGAAAAATACTGTTTCCATTTGCCATTATATATGGTGTAATAACTTCATTGCGAAATTTTCTATATGATACGGGAGTTCTCAAATCCTACTCTTTTAATTTACCAATAATTGCGGTTGGGAATTTGAGTGTTGGTGGAACAGGAAAAACACCTCAAATTGAATATTTAATCCAATTATTATCTGAAAAATATAAAATAGCAACTTTAAGTCGGGGCTATAAAAGAAAATCTAACGGTTTTATTTTGGCTGATGCCAATTTAAATGCGTCAATAATTGGCGATGAACCGTTTCAGTTTTACTCAAAATTCCCAAATATTCAAGTTGCCGTTGATACCAATCGAAAAAATGGAATCGATCAATTGCTTTCCCAAACTTCAAAACCAGAAGTGATTTTATTAGATGATGCTTTTCAACACAGAAAAGTAAAAGCAGGGTTTTATATTTTGTTGACTTCTTATAACGAATTGTATTCTGATGATTTTCAACTTCCTACAGGAAATTTAAGAGAAAATAGGGGTGGGGCAAAAAGAGCGAATGTAATTATAGTTACAAAATGTCCTTCAGATTTATCTAATGACGAGCAAGTTAAAATTAGAAAAAAGTTAGCTATTTTAGACACTCAAGAACTTTATTTCACAACAATCGCTTACGATGAATTTGTGTATTCTGAAATTGAAAAACTTAAAGTTTCAGAGATTGAAAATGTTGATAAATTACTTTTGGCAGGAATCGCAAAACCTCAATCCTTTTTCGCACATTTACATAATAATAATGAAGAGTGTTTGACTTTTCCTGATCATCATCATTTTACGGAAAAAGACATTTTAGAAATTAAAAATAAAGCCAATAACAAAATCATAATAACCACCGAAAAAGATTACGTTAGATTGAAAGGAAGCATCTCAAAAGAACAACTTTTTTATCTTCCAATGCAAAGTAAATTTATTTCAGAAGGGGAGAATTTTGATAAAATCATTACTAATTATGTGGAATTCAGTTCAAGAAACAGTAAATTATATTAAAGACAAAACTGCAAATTTCGCACCAGAATATGGAGTGATTTTAGGCTCAGGATTAGGAAGTTTCACTGATGACATTCAAATTCAATATACTTTACCGTATTCAGAAATTCCAAATTTCCCAGTTTCTACAGTTCAAGGTCATAAAAGTGCTTTAGTTTTTGGAACGATTGGAAATAAAAAAGTCGTTGCAATGCAAGGTCGATTTCATTTTTATGAAGGATATTCTATGAAAGAAGTGACTTTTCCAGTGCGTGTAATGAAATTTTTGGGAATTGATAAAATAGTTGTTTCTAATGCTTCTGGGGGTGTAAATCCTAATTATGAAGTGGGTTCAATAGTAATTATCAAAGACCATATAAATATGATGCCTGAACATCCTTTACGTGGAAAAAATGACGAACGTTTTGGTCCTCGTTTTGTAAATATGAGCGAGCCTTATTCTAAAAAAATGATCGCAAAAGCTAAAGAAGTTGCTCAAAAATTAAATATTGAAGTGCAAGATGGAATTTATTTAGGTTTGCAAGGACCTACATTTGAAACGTTATCAGAATATAGAATGGTTAAAATTTTGGGTGCCGATTGCGTTGGAATGTCAACCGTTCCTGAAGTAATTGTCGCGCGACACATGGAAATGGAATGTTTTGGGATTTCTGTAATTACAGACATGGGAGATGAGGATAATATTGAAGAAGTAAATCATGCTGAAGTTCTAAAAGCTGCAGAAAAAGCAGAGCCATCTGTTCGTAAACTAATCAAAGAATTGATTATAAATTATTAATTCATATTTGCTTTTTCGGCAATAATTCGGTAAAAATCTTCTGGATTAAACGGTTTTGTAATCACTTCATTCATTCCAAACGAAAGCAACATTTCTCTATTTTCATCTAATGAAATAGCCGTCAAGGCTACAATTGGTGTGTTTTTATCGAAAATTCTGATATTTTCCGTAGCCGTTGTTCCACTAATTCCAGGCAAATGAATGTCCATTAATATCAAGTCATAATTTTTATTTTTTGCTAATTTAACGCCTTCTTCTCCAGTTTCTGCAATGGAACAAATCATCTTTTTGTTTTCTAGCATTTTACTAATAACCATTTGATTGATTTTATTATCTTCAACTAACAATATTTTTTTATTGGCAAGTTTTGATGGATCATATTTTTTATCCTGTGAAAAGGGAATCTCGTCCCCAATTGTAAAATTCAATACAAATGAAAAGGTAGTTCCTTGACCCATTTTACTTTCTAATTTGATTTTACCACCAAGAATTTCCACTAATTTTTTTACAATATTTAATCCCAAACCTGTTCCTCCATATTTTCTATTTATTTCAACAGAGCCCTGAGAAAAGCTCTCAAATACAGCTTCTAATTTGTCTTCAGGTATTCCAATTCCTGTATCTGTAACTTCAAAATATATAAAAACGACATGTTTGTTGATTGATAATAATTTAATAGCAATTTTCACCTCTCCATTATCGGTAAACTTTATGGCATTGGTAATTAGATTTAATAGTATTTGTGATAATTTAACTTGGTCTCCAATTAGATTATTAGGGATTTCAGAATCAACTTCAAATTGAAGTTCGTCGTTATTCGATTTCGCTTGTGCAATTAAGGATTTTTCAATTTTCTTTGCCAATTCAAATATTGAAAAATTACTATTTTCAATTTGAAAATGTCCTGATTCTAATTTATTAAATTCTAATATTTGATTTATAAAATCCAATAAATATTCTCCTGAAAATTGTAAAGATGTCAAATAATTTTCTTGTGCCTTTTTCGGATTATCCTCAATTAATAAGTGGGTTATACCAATAATTGCATTCAATGGAGTTCGCAGTTCGTGACTAACAGTTGATAAAAATTCATTGCGAGATTTAAACGCTTT
>CANINJ010000101.1 GCA_947468985.1 Bacteroidota bacterium | reverse complement strand
ATTTCGATGGAAACAAAATGACATTGGTCAAACAACCCAATTTCAAACTCGACCTGAGCGATAGCGAACAGGCGAAGCAAACTTTAACCCTTGATTTAAATAATACTCCTGATATTGCACAAACCATTGTGGTGACTTGCCTTGGTTTAGGAATTGGATGTCATTTGACAGGATTACACACCCTAAAAATTAAAGAAACCGATCGCTTGGAAGCCTTGAAAACAGAACTTTCAAAACTTGGAGCTTCAATTTCAGTTACAGACGAAAGCTTGACATTAGCGCCTTCAAACAAAATAAATTCGAACGAAACCATTGCAACCTATAATGACCACCGAATGGCCATGGCTTTTGCTCCGTTGACATTAAGAACAAATATTAATATAGAAAATGCCGAAGTGGTTTCTAAATCCTACCCCTGTTTTTGGAATGATTTAAATAATTTAGGATTTGAAATCTCTGAAGTTTAGAGGTCTAATTGCCTTAGTGCCTTTGCGCCTTTGCGCCTAATTTTAAAAATAAACGTCAAAAGACTTGACAACGCCTATCTCACAATCGTATATTTGCGCACGAATTAGGATTTCGAGAATCAAAACTCATAATTCATTAATTCATAACTCATAACTTCTTCTAAATGAAATTATCACATTTTCAATTCAATTTACCGAAAGAACTTCTTGCGGAATATCCAGCAGAAAACAGAGACGAAGCTCGTTTGATGGTTATCAATCGTGAAAAGAAAACTATTGAGCATAAAATGTTCAAGGATATTATCGATTATTTTGATGATGGAGATGTAATGGTAATCAATAACACCAAAGTTTTTCCAGCCCGTTTATACGGAAATAAAGAAAAAACTGGAGCAAGAATCGAAGTTTTTTTACTTAGAGAATTGAATGCTGAACAGCGCCTTTGGGATGTTTTAGTAGATCCAGCTCGTAAAATCAGAATTGGAAACAAATTGTATTTTGGAGACGACGATTTGTTGGTTGCGGAAGTAATCGACAACACCACTTCTCGTGGAAGAACCTTGCGTTTTCTTTACGATGGTCCTTACGATGAGTTCAGACAAAAATTAACAGATTTAGGAGAAACTCCTATACCAAAATACATTAGCAGAGACGTAACTCCTGAAGATGCAGATCGTTACCAAACGATATATGCAAAAGAAGAAGGTGCTGTTGCAGCTCCAACTGCAGGGTTACACTTCTCAAAACACTTGTTGAAAAAATTAGAAATCAAAGGAATTGAATTTGCTGAAGTAACATTACACGTTGGTTTAGGAACGTTCAATCCAGTTGAGGTAGAAGATTTATCAAAACACAAAATGGATTCTGAAGAGTTGAAAATCAACCAGGAAGCCTGCGATATTGTCAACAATGCCAAAATCAGAAAACAACGTATTTGCGCTGTTGGAACTACTTCAATGCGTGCCGTTGAAAGTGCCGTTTCATCGCAAAGAACTTTGAATACATTCGACGGTTGGACAAATAAATTTCTTTTCCCACCACACGATTTCAGTATTGCAAATTGTATGATTACCAATTTTCATACGCCAAAATCAACATTATTGATGATGGTTTCTGCATTTTGCGGTCACGATTTAATGAAAGAAGCCTACGAAATCGCTATTAAAGAAGAGTATAAATTCTATTCTTACGGAGACGCAATGCTAATTATCTAATAATAATTCAGTTCAAATTATACCAAAAATCTCGTCAACAATGGCGAGATTTTTTTGTTTTATTTATTCTCCATTTTTAAACCTTTGGAGTATAATTTCTTTTATTTTTACTATTTTTACAACCACTAAAAAACTAACAATGACATTTCTAAATACCAAAGAATTCGCACAAGAATTGGATAAACAAGATGAACTTAGTTCCTACAGAAATGAGTTTAGCTTTCCACAAGTAAATGGAAAAAACGTTATTTATTTCACAGGAAATTCACTTGGATTGCATTCAAAAAGAGCAAAAAAATACGTAGATGAGGTAATGACCGATTGGGAAAACCTCGCTGTCGAAGGTCATTTTTATTCCGAAAAGCCTTGGTGGGATTACCACGAACGTTTTGCAAATCCGTTAAGTAAAATTGTGGGTGCGCTTCCGTCAGAAGTTACGGTAATGAATACATTAACTGTAAATCTTCACCTAATGATGGTTACTTTTTACAAACCAACAGCAAAAAGATTCAAGATTCTTTGCGAAGCCAAAGCGTTTCCAAGCGATCAATATATGATTCAAAGTCAAGTAAAATTTCACGGCTTAAATTATGAAGATGCTATTGTTGAAATTCAACGTCGAGAAGGAGAACACAACATTCGCCTTGAAGATATTTTATCCAAAATTGAAGAAGTCGGTGACGAATTGGCTTTGGTATTAATTGGCGGTGTAAATTATTATACGGGACAAGTTTTTAATATGAAAACCATCACCGAAGCGGGGCACAAAGCCGGAGCTTACGTGGGTTGGGATTTGGCGCACGCAGCAGGAAACATAAAATTAAATTTACACGATTGGGATGTCGATTTCGCTGCTTGGTGCAGTTATAAATATATGAATTCAGGACCTGGAAATGCTTCGGGTTGTTTTATTCACGAAAAACATCACAACGATACAAGCTTATCTCGTTTTGCGGGTTGGTGGGGACACAACAAAGAAAGACGTTTCAAAATGGAACCTACTTTTGACCCAGTTCGTGGTGCCGAAGGATGGCAAATCAGTAATTTACCAATACTATCACTTGCACCTTATTTAGCATCAGTTGAGATGTTTGATGAAATCGGAATGGAAGCGCTGATTAATAAAAGGAATGTAATCACTTCGTATTTAGAATTTATCCTTAAAGAAATAAGTAAAGAAGTAAACGGTTCCTTTGAAATTATTACACCCTCAAGTCAAGAGGAACGAGGTTGTCAGCTTTCTGTATTACTTCATGGAGAAGGACGTTCATTGTTTGATTATTTAATGAAAAATGGTGTGATCACAGACTGGAGAGAACCAAACGTTATTCGTTTAGCCCCAGTTCCTTTATATTGTTCGTTTGAAGACATGTACAATTTTGGTCAAATATTAAAAAAGGGAATTGTAAAGTAATACTAATTATTATTTCTCCAAAACCTGCTCATTTTTTTAAACAGGGTTTTTTTCTCATTTTCCCAAAAAAGGCATTGTCAAATTTATAATTATTAATTTCTGAGTTTCAATTTTTTGGTTTTAAAGTCCCGATTTATTTGGGTCTTTTTTGCTGGATGAAAAAGTGGAATGGGATTTTAATAAAATTTTAAATATTGACAATAAGTAAGTTTATAATTCTGAAGACTTTTTTTAAGTACATTTACAAATAATTATAAATTTTTAGTATGAAATATTGTTTTTATAAACACTTACGAATCGTATGTAATTCTTTGATAGTAATACTATTAGTGTTTTGTAAATTAGATGCAAATAGTCAAGTTTTCACGGAAAGTAATCTACCAATAATAATAATAAATACAGATAATTCTACACCAATTCTTGATTCGCCAAGGGTTTTGGGAACGATGAAGATTATCTATAATGGTCCTGGAGCTCAAAACTTTGTTTCAAACCAAACGAATCTAGCTTCATTAAATTATAACGGGAGAATTGATATTGAAATTCGTGGATCGAGTTCTCAAGCATTAGAAAAAAAGGGTTATGGATTGACTACAAGATTGGCGGATAATGTTTCCAATAATAATGTTTCACTACTCGGAATGCCATCCGAAAATGATTGGGTTCTAAATGGATTGGCTTTTGACCCATCTTTAATTAGGGATTATATTTCTTATGCAATTTCAAGGAATATGGGTAATTATGCACCTCGAACAGTCTATTGCGAATTAATACTTAATGGAGATTATAGAGGTTTATATCTTTTGCAAGAAAAAATAAAATCGGATTCTCAACGAGTTAATATTACAAAAATTACTACTACACAAAATATTTTTCCAGAACTATCTGGAGGATACATCACTAAATCCGACAAAGATACTGGTGGAGATCCAATAGCATGGTCAATGCCTTCGTATGTTGCTGGTAATAATGCCAATTTTATTCATGATTTGCCAAAACCAACAGAAGTTACCGTTCAACAAGATAATTACATTCACAATGAATTTAATAAATTAGCGAGTACTACCACCATAAATAATTATTCTGAGATAAATGGCTATCCTTCTGTAATTGACATACCGTCTTTTATTGATTTTATTTTATCCAATGAATTAGGTAGTAATGCTGATGGTTATCACTTTAGTACTTATTTTCACAAAGAAAGAAATGGAAAATTAAGAGCTGGTCCGCTTTGGGATTTTAATTTAACCTATGGAAACGATCTGTTTTTATGGGGTTTTGATAGAAGCCACACGGATGTTTGGCAATTTTCAGATGGAGGAAACGATGGTGCAAAATTTTGGAAAGATCTATTTTTGAGCCCTCAATTTAAATGTTATTTATCTAAACGTTGGAATGAAGTGACTCAAGTAGGTAAACCGATGAATTTAGCTACATTAAATTCAATGATTGATACTACCGTTACTTTAATTTCCACTGCAGTAATTAGAGAACAAACGAGATGGAACTCTGTTGGAATTCATTTAGATCAAATAAATGGAATTAAAACTTTTTTAAGCGCTAGGATTGCTTGGATGAACAACAATATTGGTAGTTTTTCTAGTTGTAACAGTGTTGTTACTCCTCCATTAGTAATTACAAAAATTAATTATAATCCAGTTTTAACAACTAGTTTTACGAGTAATGAACAAGAATTTATCGAAATAAAAAATTGTGGAAGTCAAGTAGTTAATTTGTCAGGAATCTATTTTGGTGGTTTAGGACTTTCTTATCAGTTTCCCGCAAATTCAACTCTTGCGGCAAATACTAGTTTGTTTATAGCGAGTAAGGCGACTACCTTTTTGAGTAGATATGGATTTAATGCTTTTGGAGAGTTTTATAGAAATTTATCCAATAGTAATCAAAATCTAATAATATCAGATGCATTTGGAAACACTATAGATACGGTTTTTTATTATGATAGTTCGCCATGGCCAACAAGTCCAGACGGAGGCGGAAGTTATTTACAGTTAATCGATACTGCACTAGACAATAATTTATCTTCAAGTTGGATTGCATCAAATGCATTGACTCTAACTGAAAACGATTCTGAAAGTCAATTAGTTATTTATCCAAATCCAACTTCGGATTTTATTTCAATATCATCAGACAATCAACTTTCAAAAATTGAAGTTCTAGATTTGGAAGGACGAATAATTCTATCAATAGAAAAGGTTGCCAAAGTAATTAGTGTTGATTTAAGCCAATGTTCAAATGGAATTTATTTCTTAAAAATAATAGAAAATAATAAGTCAATTTCAAGAAAAATAATAAAAAAATAATACTGCTCGAAGATTGCTATTGAATAGTCTCTTTTCTTTTTAAAGTGTTTGAATTCAATTAAATTTCAAAAGATTTGTTTTCAATGTTAGGTCGAGCATATTCAAATCGATCTAATAATTTCGGTAAACAATAGCCATCTAAACCATTTATTGCCACAACATTTACTTTGTCAAGTTGCAACCATCCGTCTATGTGTTCCAAATCTTCATTATAATAAATTGCTTCAATGGATGCTATTATATGAATTGTGTTATTTTCTTTAATAAAATATTCATTGACATATTTGCAATACAACTGAACTGGACTTCCTTTTACAAATGGAACTTTAATTTTGTTTTTATATTCTTCTTCAAGGTTGGTTTTTTCAAATTCTGAAACCCCAACTTCATAATTTGCTGAGGTATGATGTCCGTCAACAATCATAGTTGAAGTAATGTGGTTGACAGAAAAATAACCAACATCTTTCAAATTTTTATAAGTATCTCTTGGAACAGTTGTTGGACGTATTATAAATCCCAAGAGTCCTGGATTACTTCCAAGGTGTGTGATACTAATAAAAACAGCCACATTTGAAATGCCTTCTTTAGAAATTGTTGCTATTAAATTAGCAGATTTATAACCTGTGCAAGAATTCATCAGATTGATTCGTTCTATTTTTTCCATCTGTGAAATGTCGTCACGGGTAATGTGTTTCATAAAATTATATTTCTACAAAGATACTTTTGTTTGGATATTTAATCAATAAATTAAACAACATTTCTATTATCATGAATTTAGATGATTTTAATTATAATTTGATAAAATTCACTTCAAAGATTCGCTATTAATGATATATTTATTAAAACGCATATTTAAATCAGTCAATTTAATGGAATTTGTATAGAATTACTTAATTTTGCGCACTTATATTTATAAATCTTTTGATGCAAAAGTCACTCAAAATTGCAATTGTTGGTTCTGGTTTAGTCGGATCGCTATTGGCAATTTATTTCAAAAAAGCAGGTCATACCGTTCATGTTTATGACAGAAGCCCCGATATTCGTAAAATTCGATTTTCTGGGCGATCTATAAACTTGGCAATGTCAAATCGGGGTTGGAAAGCCCTTGATGGCGTTGGAATTGGTGACGAAGTTCGTGAAATTGCAATTGCAATGGACAAACGTGCAATCCATCTTGATGATAAACTTAATTTCCAAAATTATGGTCAAGAAGGACAGAGTATCTATTCAATTTCAAGAGGGGCGCTAAATAGAAAAATGATTGATTTGGCGGAAAAAGCTGGGGCAGAATTCTTTTTTGAAAAGAAAATCTGGGATGTTACCTTATCAAACGCAACATTACATATTGGAGAAGAAGAGCGTGGCGAGTGGGAAGAATTAAAATTTGATATGGTTTTTGGTGCCGATGGTGCTTTTTCAAGAATTCGCCACAGAATGCAACGCCAAAGCATGTTTAACTATTCGCAAGAATTTTTAAATACAGGTTATAAGGAATTAAATATTCCAGCAAATCCTGACGGCACACATAAATTAGATAAAAATTCCTT
>CANINJ010000100.1 GCA_947468985.1 Bacteroidota bacterium | reverse complement strand
CTTGAAATTACAGCTGTAATTTTTGGGTTATTGAGCGTTTGGTATGCCAAAAAAGACAATATTTTAGTATTCCCAACAGGAATAATCAGTACTTCAATTTATGTGTATTTGCTATGGAAATGGACATTATTGGGAGATATGATGATCAACGGATACTATTTTATCATGAGCATTTACGGTTGGTATTTATGGACTCGAAAAAAAGAGGGCGAAGACGAATATCCAATTGCGACACTTTCAAACAAGGAAAAATCAATTGCTTTTATTATATTTATAGCAACAATTGCTTTTGTTGTCGGAGTGTATTTATTTTTTGATAAATTTACAACGTGGTCGGCGTATGTTGACACTTTGGTTACAGGGATTTTCTTTGTAGGAATGTGGCTTATGGCAAAGCGTAAAATTGAAAACTGGATTTTGTGGATAATTGGTGATATTATCTCAATTCCACTGTATTTTTTCAAAGGTTATACATTTACGAGCATAAAATATATAGTATTTACAATTATTGCCTTTTATGGTTATTTAGAATGGAAGAAAACCTTAAACAACTCCAGATTACTGGAAACGACATAATAAAAATTGCAATTTACGGACCTGAAAGCACAGGAAAAACTACATTAGCAAAGCAATTAGCCAACCATTTCAATACGGTTTGGGCACCTGAATTTGCCCGCGATTATTTGCAAGAAAAATGGAATACTAAAAAAGAAATTTGTGTTGCCGAAGATTTATTATCCATTGCAATTGGTCAAATGCAACTCGAAAATGAAGCATTACAAAAAGCCAATAACTATTTTTTTGCTGATACGTGTTTGATGGTTACAAAAGTTTTTTCTGAAATTTATTATGGTTTTTGTGATGCGAAATTGGATAAAGCTGCACGTAAACACAAGTATGATTTATTTTTCCTTACCGATATTGATGTGGCTTGGGAACAAGACAATTTGCGTGACGCTCCAGACGAAAGAGTTGCAACATTCGAGAAATTCAAGCAAGCTTTAATCGAAAATAACAAACCTTTTATTGTGCTTTCTGGCGATGCTGAAATGCGTTTTCAAAAAGCAATTGCTATAATTGAAGAACTTACAAAAGCTAAAGAATTAGGTTTTTCAGGACATGATTATCTTCAGATTTTAGAAACAGGAATTCCATTAAATTCAATTGAAAAACAACTTACTATTTTCAAAAATGGAATTGCTAAAGCAAATTTGGTTCGACCAGCAATAATAAATGATGGAATTCTGAAATTGACTAAGGAAGAATTTCAAAAATATTCTGATTATTTCGAAGGCAAAAAAGGTAAATTAAAACTAAAAAAGTTTGTTCCCGCTTCTGGTGCAGCAAGTAGAATGTTCAAATTTTTAAATGAATTCCTGAATGAATTCGATCTTGAAAATGAAACTATAAACGCCTATATCAATAGGAAAAAAGCAAATAATTTATTGATTTTTTTAGCAGGAATTGAGAAATTTCCATTCTTTAAAACAATTGATAAAAAGCTCAAAGAAGATCATTTCGATTTTGGTTCTTGGAACAAAGACCAAAAAAATTATCATTTCATAAAAATGATGTTAGATTTAGAACATTATGATTTTGCCAATAAACCGAAAGGGATTTTGCCATTTCACAATTACCAAAATTATATTGCGACTCCAATTCATGAACATCTAATAGAAAGTGTTTTATATGCAAGTTCCAACGGAAATGCCAATCTCCATTTTACAGTTTCAGAAATTCATAAAACTCAATTTGAAAAGACATTAAATAAAGTTAAAAGTAAAATTGAAAGTGAAAATAATACAGCAATCAAAATAAATCTCTCATATCAAAAAACAGCTACAGATACCATTGCTGTTGACTTAAATAATATTCCTTTTAGAAGCAGTAATGATAAATTGGTTTTTAGACCCGGTGGTCACGGTGCTTTAATTGAAAATCTAAATTCATTGGATGCAGATATTGTTTTCATAAAAAACATCGATAATGTCATTCAAAATGAATCGGAAGCAATTGCATTATACAAAAAAGCGTTGGCCGGAATTTTGATTGAATTGCAACGAAAAATAGCAAGTTATTTATCGAAACTTGATAAAATATCTGAAAATGAAATATCTGAAATCGAAATTTTCTTAGACAAAAAGGTAAACAGCAAAGTAATTTCAGATTTTTCAAAATATGCTTTAGAACACAAAATTATTTATTTGAAAGAGGTTTTGAATCGACCAATTCGAGTTTGTGGAATGGTCAAAAATGAAGGCGAACCCGGTGGCGGTCCGTTTTGGGTAAATGATTCCAAAGGCAATACTACTTTGCAAATTGTGGAAACTTCACAAATTGATTTATCCAATGAAAATCAGGCTTTAATTGCATCAAATGCAACACACTTTAATCCTGTAGATTTGGTTTGTGCAATAAAAAATTATAAAGGTTCTAAATTTGATTTGAGAGAATATATAGATGTAAATAGCGGTTTCATTGTTGATAAAAATAAAGAAGGAAAACCGCTAAAATGTTACGAATTGCCAGGATTATGGAACGGCGCAATGGCAAAATGGATTACTGTTTTTGTTGAAGTCCCATTGATTACGTTTAATCCTGTGAAAATCGTAAATGACTTATTGAAATCAGCGCACCAACAACAATAATTATAAGCTAACTACAATATGGAAAAAGATAAATTAATTATCGAATTGCAGTATAAAGCTGTTAGAAGTAGTGGTGCTGGGGGACAAAATGTAAATAAGGTTTCCTCGAAAGTCGTGCTTTCATTTGATGTAAAAAATTCAAAAGTTTTATCGGAAGATGAAAAAATGCTTTTAGAAATGAATTTGGCTTCCCGACTTACAAATGATCAAATCTTAATTTTGAATTGTGATGAAGACAGAAGTCAACTCAAAAATAAAGAAATTGTTACGAAACGATTTTTAGCAATTATTGATCAAGGATTGCATGTCCCAAAAATTAGAAAGGCTACAAAAATCCCAAAATCGGTAATTAGAAAACGGATAAAAGATAAAAAAAATCTATCCGATATTAAGAAAAACAGGAAAAGACCAGATTTAGAGTAGGAAATTTTTAGTTTTTTATTCTAAAACTATATACTTTAAATTAAAAAAACTACTTTTGTCACGTCTCAAAGGGGTGCTCTAAATAACGAGCTGAGATTATACCCAAAGAACCTGGGCAGATAATGCTGCCAAGGGAAATAATGACAAAAAGTAGCGTGCACACTATCTATTTGTCATAGGAACAATCAATTTAATTTAACAAAAAGAATAATTCCCCCTTGTTATTCGTAAACAATTTACGAATGAAAAATGTAATCAAATTACAAACAAAAAGAACGAAACCTACTAATCTATTATCTCTTCGTTTCTTATTTTTTCTCTTTTTAAGTACTACTTTCTTCTCTTTTTCTCAAGAAATTAAAAAAGACACCACAAAAATCAACGAACTCGACGCTGTTTTAGTTTCAGCAATTCGTGTGGATTCCAAAACGCCTGTAACGTTCAGTAATTTGAACAAAAAAGACTTGAAAACTCGAAATTTAGGGCAGGATATTCCAATTTTAATGAATTATATGCCCTCGGTTGTAACGACTTCTGACGCAGGAAACGGCATTGGTTACACAGGAATTCGTGTTCGTGGAAGCGATGCAACTCGTGTAAATATTACTATAAATGGGATTCCGTACAACGATTCTGAAAGTCAAGAAACGTATTGGGTGAATATGCCCGATTTTGCTTCATCGCTTGAAAGTATTCAATTGCAGCGCGGTGTGGGAACTTCAACAAACGGTTCGGGAGCATTTGGCGCAAGCTTAAATATGCTAACTGATAATTATTCCAAAGTGAGTAGTGGTGAAATTTCAAATTCAGCGGGTAGTTTTAATTCAAGAAAAAATACGGTAAAATTTAGTACAGGATTATTAAATAATCATATCGAAATTGCGGGTCGTTTGTCGGTTTTGAAATCCGATGGTTATGTTGACAGAGCAAGTTCTGACTTGAAGTCCTATTTTCTTCAAGGAACTTATGTAGGAAAAACAACCTTGATAAAAGCATTGGCTTTTGGTGGAAAAGAAAAAACATACCAGTCTTGGTTTGGAATTGATGGCGAAACGTTAATCAACGATAGAACTTTCAATTCGGCAGGAATGTACACGGATGAATTTGGTAAAATACGTTTCTATGATAATGAAACGGACAATTACCAGCAAGATCATTATCAGTTGCATTGGAATGAAAAATTCTCAGAAAAATGGAATACCAATTTAGCGTTTCATTACACCAAAGGGATAGGATATTTTGAAAATTATAAAGAAAATGCTGCTTTTGCCGATTATGGTTTAGCACCTGTTGGTTCTGAAGTTTCAACCGATTTGATTCGTCAAAAATGGTTGGATAATGATTTTTATGGTACTACTTTTTCGTCAAATTATAAAGATAAAAAGCTAAATTTGATTATTGGCGGAGCTTATAATAAATACGAAGGAAATCATTTTGGAAAAGTAATTTGGGCTCGATTTGCCTCTCAAAGTGAATTAGGAGATCATTATTATGATTATTATGGAAATAAGACCGATTTTAATTCGTTTGCCAAATTAAATTATAATTTAACATCTAAATGGAGTTTATTTGGCGATTTGCAATATCGAAATGTAGGTTACAACGCAAATGGTGTATTGTCAGATGAAGTTGACAAAAATTATAATTTTATTAATCCTAAAGTAGGTTTAACATTTGACATGAATTCTTTAAATAGTTTGTATATTTCGTATGCAAAAGCTAATAAAGAGCCAAACCGAACCGACTTTGAAAATGGCGTGCCAAAACCAGAAAGCTTGGACGACATTGAATTAGGTTGGAGAATAAGCTCAACAATAGTTACCATAAATACCAACTTTTACCTAATGAATTACAAAAATCAATTGGTAAAAACAGGGCAGCTTGATGCCGTAGGAAATGAAATTAGGGCAAACGTTCCTGAAAGTTACCGAGTAGGTCTTGAAATTGATGCTAAAATTAAAATAGGTGAGCAAGTGATTTTTAGCCCTAATCTTACTGTAAGCAGAAACAAAATCAAGGATTATACTGTAGATACAGGACTAGGTTTAGTGAATTATGGAGAAACCAATATTGCTTTTTCACCGAATGTAATTGCGGGAGGAATTTTTTCTTACCAGCCAATTAGCGCTTTAGAACTTTCTTTACTTAATAAATATGTTGGGAATCAGTTTATAGGAAATTTTGATTCTGAAGTTACGAAATTGAAAAGCTACAATGTAGTAGATTTTAATGCTCATTATGAAATTAAACCTAAATCATTATTTAAATCGATTGTTTTTAAAGGGTTGATAAACAATATATTTAATTTGAAATATGTTTCTAATGCCTATTTATATGGAGACAGTTCCGTTAGTTATTATCCTCAAGCGGGAATTAATTTCTTGGCAGGAATGACCTTGAAATTTTAATAGTAAAAATCAGATTTTCAAAACCCTTGTAAAATTAATTTTCAAGGGTTTTTTAATTGTAAATTCTGATAATCGTCCCATTTGTTTCCACACGATACGGTTTCATTGGATATTCTTTCCCTGGACATTGCCCAGAAAACAGGTTGTATTCGGCATTATCACAGCTACAAAAAGCATTGATACCGCGAACAGACATCGTTGAACACGAACTCATCGCTTGATTTGGACACGCCGCATCATAAGCAACATAACCATTTCCATTATTGAAAACGATAACGCCACGAGCGCCTGCATTTGGAATATATTTTCCGTTGCTCACAAATTTTAAGCTGTTATACGTTGGTAAATCAGTGTTTATTTCAACTGCAAAGCTATAATTTGGAATATTTGGATTGTGATTATTGAAGGTTCCGCCATCGCAATTCCACAGAAAAGGTAATAAAAGTAGGAAGATGTATTTTTTCATTTTGAAATTTTATTAAAAGAATAGTTGAAACAAATTTAATTTATTTAACTTTGAATTATATATGATTAACATATATTTATTGACTAAAAGAAATAACAACTATCTTTGTAAAAAGAAATCCCGTCCCGATGGGATTTTTTCTATTTTATATAAATGATGAAATTATGAGTGCAGTATCGTATTACACAGCAGAAGGATTAAAGAAATTAAGAGAAGAATTAGATTATTTGAAGAGCGTGATGCGTCCAAAAGCCTCCGCTGATATAGCAGAAGCGCGTGATAAAGGCGATTTGTCAGAAAACGCCGAATATGATGCTGCCAAAGAAGCACAAGGGATGTTGGAAATGAGAATTGCTAAATTGGAAGAAGTGCATTCCAACGCAAGATTAATAGATGAAACGCATTTAGATGTTTCAAAAGTATTGGTTTTGTCAAATGTGAAAATCAAAAATTTAACAAACGGAATTGAGATGAAATATACCTTAGTTGCAGAAAGTGAAGCCGATTTGAAAACAGGAAAAATATCTGTGACTTCACCAATTGGAAGAGGTTTGTTAGGAAAATCTGTTGGAGAAGTTGCCGAAATTACCGTTCCAAATGGCGCTTTGAGATTTGAAATATTAGAAATTTCGAGAGACTAAATAGTTGAATCGTTTAGTTGTTAAATCGTTTAACCGTTTTTACAACTAAACAATTAAACTGTTAAACAATTAAACATTTCTTCTATGTCAAGTATTTTCACAAAAATCGTAAACGGAGAAATTCCGTGTTATAAAATCGCAGAAGACGATAATTTTCTTGCTTTTTTAGATGTAAATCCAAATGCGATTGGTCATACTTTGTGCATTCCAAAACAAGAAATCAACAAAATTTTCGATTTGGATGATGCGCTTTATTTAGGATTAATGAAGTTTACAAAAAAGATTGCAATTGCTCTTGAAAAGGCAGTTCCTTGCAAAAGAATTGGAATGAGCGTTATTGGTTTAGAAGTTCCCCACGCTCACGTTCATTTGATTCCATTGAATG
>CANINJ010000099.1 GCA_947468985.1 Bacteroidota bacterium | reverse complement strand
TTTTTAAGTGCTAGGATTGCTTGGATGAATACAAATATTGGTGATTTTTCGAGTTGTAGTACTGTAATTACTCCTCCATTAGTTATAACAAAAATTAATTATAATCCGGTATTAACAACTAGTTTTACGAGTAATGATCAAGAATTTATTGAAATAAAGAATTGTGGAAGTCAAGTGGTTAATTTGTCAGGAATCTATTTCAGCGGATTAGGACTTTCCTATCAGTTTCCTGCAAATGGTTCCCTTGCTGCAAATGCTAGTTTGTACTTAGCGAGTAAAGCAACCACTTTTTTGAGTAGATATGGATTTAATGCTTATGGTGAGTTTTATAGGAATTTATCAAACAGCAATCAAAATCTAATAATATCAGACGCATTTGGAAATACTATTGATACGGTTTTTTATTATGACAGCTCACCATGGCCAACAAATGCAGACGGAGGAGGAAGTTACCTTCAATTAATTGATACGGCATTGGATAATAATTTGGCTTCGAGTTGGATTGCATCAAATACATTAGCTCTTCCTGAAAATGGAATAGGAAGTCAAATAGATATTTATCCAAATCCCACATCAGATTTAATAACAATAACATCAAAAATAGAGATGTCAAAAATTGAAATTTTCGATTTGGAAGGTCGAATAATTCAATCAATTGAAGAAAAGTCTAAAATGAATAGTATCGATTTAAGTCAATACTCTAAAGGTATTTATTTCTTGAAAATAGCTGAAAATAACAAATCAGTTATAAGAAAAATCATAAAAAAATAACCTCTTAATTGCTTAAGAGGTTATTATTGTGGAGAAGAGTGGACGTATTTCGAACTTTTTCAAGTCAGATTTGGAACTTTTGAATAAAAAAATAACCTCTAAATTTCTTTAGAGGTTATTGGTACGAGAGTGGAATCGCCGGGAATCGAACCCGGGTCCAAACAAGCAACTAAAAAACTTTCTACACGCTTATTTCCTGATTGAATTTTCGATATTGTGTTTGACCAGAAACAGTCGCACAATACTTATCTTCTTAATTTCGAAATCCACTCGAAGCTTATGGAAATCTAGGTTTAAATTTACGATTCACCTTTATCGACCGCTATAAACCAAAGCTTTCGTGGTAAATCCTGCTTTCCTACCTTGTAGGACGAGGCTAATCTTACTTTAATTCAGATTATGCAGCAAGAGCGTAGTTTCCTTCGCCGTGTATGTGTTTTGAAACCTTTTATTAACGAGAATTGTCCCAGTTCTCGACGTGCTTACTTCTCAATTCGACTTGCTGTCAAAACCAGTCGACCCCATGTTATAGTGCAAAGATACTATATAAATTAATTACAAGTTGTGAATTATAAGTTATAAATGCGAGGAATTATAGTTTTTCATTCAACTTTAATACATTCGACCTTCTACACTTTTTAGTCTCTATAATTTTTTAACATATTGCGTTATAATCACAATAGTCTGACCATCAACACGTCCTTCGATGTATTCAGCATTTTCGTGGTCTAATCGGATGTTTCTAACAGAAGTTCCCTGCTTTGCAACCATACTTGAACCTTTAACTTTTAAATCTTTAATCAATACCACAGAATCACCAGTTGCTAGAATAACACCATTTACATCACGGTGAATAATCTTATTTTCATCATCTTCACCTTCTCCAGTAGCTTGAGCCCAAGCCAATGTATCATCATCAAAATACATCATATCTAATAATTCTTTTGGCCAACCCGCTGCACGCAAACGACTTAACATTCTCCAAGCAACTACTTGAACTGCAATATGTTCACTCCACATACTGTCATTCAAAGCTCTCCAATGGTTTAAATCTTCAGAACCTGGGTTTTCAATTTGGTCGATACACGTTTTGCAAGCCAATATATTTTCATCTGCACCACCTTTTTTTGTTGGTAATACTGCAAATACTTTTAAGTTTTCTGTCGCTGCACATAATTCACATTTAGAATCACTGCGTTTATTCAATATTCTTTCCATTATAATTGTATTGATTTTTAATACTGCGAAAGTACATTTAAATATGTCCTTCCACAAATTTATTATAATGTAATACAATAAGTTGGTATTTGAATTAGTATGCTTGAAAGAATAAACGCATTACATGGTTCATAAATTCCTAGATCTCAACTAATCTTATGTAAATTTTAAGGTTTTGAAGTTAATTTTGATTTAAATTTGTGATTATATTCAATAAATATGAAACAATTTTTTCTTTTTTTCTTTCTACTATTTTTTACTATAAATATATATTCTCAAACACTTAAAGAGGAATATTTGGACTGTGCAAGACAAAAATATTACACTCAAGATTATCAAGAAGCAATAGATTATTTTACAAAAATCATAGAAATTAGTCCAAAGGATTCTGTTGCCTATAATGATAGAGGATTAACAAAAGAATTGTTAAAAGATTATTCAGGAGCTATTGATGATTATACTAAAGAAATTGAAATAGATACCTTATTTGCAGATAGTTATTTTTTTAGAGGAATGGCAAAAAGTAAAATTTCGGATTATAAAGGCGCTATATTAGATTACAAAAAAGTAGTAACTCTTGAATATGACAATGCAGATGCTCATTATTTAATGGGGTTTGCTAAATTTGAACTTAAAGATGTAAATGGTGCAATTATAGATTATGACGATGCTATTAGTATTAGAGATAATCACTTTAAGGCATTCTTTAGCAGGGGTTTAGCAAAAGAACAATTAAAAGACTACAATGGCGCCTTAGAAGATTATAATTCAGCAATTCATTTTGATGCAACAATTCCAGATTATTACTTTAAAAGAGGTGCTTTAAAAATTAAAATGAAACATAAAAAAGAAGGGAAATTGGATTTAAAAAAATACAATGAATTGCTATTGTTTAATAAAAATAATAAGTAAAGTATCAAAAATAGAATTAATTATGAAAAAAATGACTTGTTTATTTGTATTGTGTTTTTTGAATACAATTTTAATTTATTCGCAACAAGAGCCGATTGTGATTGAAGGAATTGCTCAAGGCACATCGTATCATATTACTTATTTTGATAAAAAGAATAGAGATTTACAACCCCAAATAGATAAAATATTAAGGGATTTTGATTTGTCAGTTTCTACTTATATTCCAAATTCTATTATCTCGAAAATTAATTCTAATGATAAGAATGTAAAAGTGGACACCTATTTCAAAACGTGTTTTAATAAAGCCAAAGAAGTTTGGAAAAACACTGATGGCGCTTTTGATCCTACAGTATATCCCATTGTAAATGCTTGGGGATTTGGCCCTGGCAAAAAACAAAAAATTGAAAAGCAAAAAATTGACAGCATGCTTCAGTTTGTAGGTTTTGATTTAATTGAGTTGAAGGGAAATAAAGTTATCAAAAAAGACCCTCGTGTGGCATTAGATTTCAATGCTTTTGCTCAAGGTTATTCTGTTGATGTAGTTTCTGAATTTTTAAAATCGAAAGGAATTACTTCGTTTGTTGTAGAAATTGGAGGAGAGGTATATGCTAATGGAAGAAATCCAAATGGAGACTATTTTAAAGTGGGAATTGAAAAACCAATTGACAATAAAGAAGATTCAAATCCACTGAAAGCAATTGTAAAATTAGAAAATTTGGCGGTTGCCACTTCTGGAAATTACAGAAGATTTGTAATAGAAGACGGAATAAAATATGCCCATCACATAGATCCTAAAACGGGTTATCCAACAAAAAATAATTTATTAAGTGCTTCAATTTTTTCTAAAGAATGTATAACTTCAGATGCCAATGCCACGGGTGTTTTAGTAATGGGACTTGAAAAAGCAAAGGTTTTTTTAAAATTACATCCAGAATTACAAGCGTATTTAATATATTCAGATGATAATGGTAAATATCAAGTTTATGAAACGCCAGGAATAAAAGCTATTGTTTCAGAAGTTGTTGAAGAAAAAAAGTTTTCTTTATTTAAAGAGAATTAAGATTTAAATAATCTTTAAAGATTTCATTTTGCAAAATTTAAACATAAAAAAGCACCCAATGGGTGCTTTTTGAATTGTGTTAAGAAACAAATACTATTTGTTAAGTATTACTTTATAATTAGAAGTTCCATTATCATTGGTAACAGAAACAATATAAAGACCATTGTTCAAATTTGATAAATCTATTCTTTTAGTAGTGTCGGCAGAAGCTGAAGCTATTTTTTCAGAATAAACTACTTTGCCCAAAATATCAACTACTCTGATGCTATTTACATCATTTTTGAAATCTATATTAAAGATTCCATTTGTAGGATTTGGATAAATTGTAACTTCTGGTTTAATTGAAAATTCAGGATTAGCTAAAGTTGCAGTAATTGCCGTAAAGTTTGCGTCTGCTAAAAAAGTTGGATTTGCAGCTCCTGGTCCTTTTACAAAAGGAAAATACCTAGTTACTGTTCCAGCTATTCCATGATCCCATGTTGATTGCACAACAAATTGGTAATTACCATCAGCAACAAGAGTACCAGCGGCATTTTTACCGTCCCATATCACCGCTTTATTGGTTTGCCACGCGGACAATGTAGCCCCAGTTGTAGCTGTTAAAATATTACATGCAGTAGTAGCATTAGTAGCTGCCCCACCTGCCTTAACAGCCCACGTAGGTAAGTGGTCTTTAGTTCCACTACCTACATATCTAAATTTAGTTACGATAAAAGTCCCAGCTGTTCCAGTACCTTGTTCAATCCAAACCGCTAAATCATGTTGTGCATTGCCGTTATATGTTGTAGCTGCTGAGTGTGCTAATTCCGTGAAAGTAAATGTTCTTGACTGATTTGTATAAACTTGAGCTTTTATACTTCCATTAAAAAACAATAAAAAAGTTGCAGCAATAAAAAGTAATCTTGTTTTCATTTTAAATGTATTAAGTTTTAAAGTGCTAAATTATAAAATAAAAATAAAAATTCTAATTTCAGTATTTACAAACCCTTTGAATTAAGGGAATCTTAATTTACTCATAATGTTTAAAACTTTAAAAACTAACTAATTCTATTCAAATGTATTTTTTCGGGCGGGTGTAAAACCATTGGAAATTTCTCTATTTTCACGGAACTACTGTCCAATCCAAAGGCTTTTTCTTCAGACAAACTGAATTTTTTAATTAAGAAATAGGCATTCATTACAATTTTTTCATGCCATAATAAATCACTGTCATTAGACAAGAACTTTTCTGACAAAACAAATTTGAAATCACCAAGAATATTGTTTTTATTTAAAGATTCATAACGGCTTGTAACGTCAACTTCGCCATTATGTACCATGTCTTTTAAAACTTCTTTAAACATCAAATTAATTTTTGTTGGTTCTCGGAACCCTAAATTAAAATCAATTCTAAACAAATCATCTTTAATAATTTCAGTTACTTTATATTCTGTTTTGTAGGGTTCGCTAAGAATATTAACGTGAACAAACCAATATAAATCAGCTCTTTTTGGTCTTTTTTGCAATATAGAATACATTACTTTTTCCTCTATTTCATCACCGCGATTGGCATTGGTCATATAAACCAAATGCGTTGCGTATTTTGGAATAGACAAATCAGCACTTAATTCAGCTAAAACCTTTTTGTAAGAATCAATTTTTACAAATTTTGTATAATTTTTACTAATTTTCTTGGCTAAATGCCAGGTCGTCATAATTCCTATTAAAATTGTTGCAATAAATAAAGTTACATAACCACCATGAAGGAATTTATTCAAATTGGCAATTAAGAAACTGATTTCAATTGCTAAATAGATAAGAATTAAAGGTGTTATTAAGAACCAAGAAATCCTTTTAATTATCATAAAATAGGTTAGGAGTAACGTAGTCATTATCATACAAAGTACGATTGCTAAACCGTATGCGCCCTCCATATTGCTGGATTCTTCAAAATGCAAAACAATCATAACACAACCTAAAAAAAGCAACCAGTTTATAGATGGAATATACAATTGTCCTTTTAATTCTGTAGGATATTTTATTTTTACTTTTGGCCAAAAATTCAAACGCATCGCCTCATTTATCAATGTAAATGAACCACTAATTAAGGCTTGAGAGGCAATCACAGCTGCAAGAGTAGCGATTACAATTCCAAAAGGTAAAAACCAACTTTCCATAATTAAATAAAATGGGTTTCCGTTTTTTCCTCCTAAAGTCTGTAATGTTTCTCCTTCATGATGAATTAAATAGGCGGCTTGCCCAAAATAATTTAAAACCAAGGTTGTTTTTACAAAAATCCAACTGATTCTAATATTTTTTCTACCACAATGTCCCATATCCGAATACAAAGCTTCCGCACCAGTGGTACATAGAAATACAAATCCTAAAACATAAAACCCTTCTGGGTGAATTGACAATAAATGAATAGCATAATAAGGATTTAATGCTTTTAAAACTTCAATATGATTTGCCAATTGAATTACCCCAAGAATCCCTAACATTCCAAACCAAATTAGCATCATAGGAGCAAAGAACTTACCTACCAATTTTGTTCCAAATTGCTGGATAGTAAAAAGTACAAAAAGAATTCCAATTACGATTGGAATGGTATTAATATCTGGATAATAGGTTCTAATTCCCTCAACTGCCGAAGCTACAGAAATTGGAGGGGTGATTATTCCATCTGCTAAAAGGGCACTTCCTCCAACAATTGCGGGGACAATTAGCCATTTTACCTTGGTTCGTTTTACTAAAGCATATAATGCAAAAATTCCACCTTCACCATTGTTATCTGCACTTAGCGTTATTAAAACATATTTGATGGTAGTTTGTAAGGTTAAAGTCCAAAAAATACAGGAAACTCCACCTAATACAACATCGGCATTAATAGCGTGAAGCCCAATGATTGCTTTCATTACATACAAAGGAGAAGTTCCAATGTCGCCATAAATTATACCTAAAGTAATTAATAATCCACCTAAAGTTAATTTACTGTGTAAATTGTTATGTTGAGCATTCATAAAAATATCTTAAAAAAGTGTACAAATTTATTAC
>CANINJ010000098.1 GCA_947468985.1 Bacteroidota bacterium | reverse complement strand
AGAAAATTGATTTTCAGTAAATGGAAAGAAGGACTTGGTGGCAACTTAGACTTAATGGTTTCAGGAAGTGCTGCCTTACAACCAAGGTTGGCTCGAATATTTGCTGCAGCGGAAATTCCTGTAATGGAAGGTTACGGATTAACCGAAACTTCACCTGTTATTACGGTAAACGATATGCGCAATTATGGTTTTAGAGTAGGAACCGTTGGTAAAGTTATCGATAATGTTACCGTAAAAATTGCTGAAGACGGAGAAATACTTTGCAAAGGTCCAAATATTATGATGGGATATTATAAAGATGAAAAATTAACAAATGAAGTTATCGTTGATGGCTATTTTCATACTGGAGACATTGGTGTTTTTGACGAACACGGTTTTCTAAAAATTACAGATCGTAAAAAAGAAATGTTCAAAACTTCGGGAGGAAAATATATTGCACCACAACTCATCGAAAATACGATGAAACAATCTCGTTTTATTGAGCAAATTATGGTCATCGGAGACGGTGAAAAAATGCCCGGTGCTTTTATTCAACCCAATTTCGAGTTCGTTAAAGAATGGGCAAAAATTCATAAATTAGATATTGGGACTACAAACGAAGCAATTGTTTCAAATCATAAAGTAATTGAACGAATCCAGGAAGAGATAACCGTATTGAATGAGAAGTTCGGAAATTGGGAAAAAATCAAACGCTTTGAATTGACTCCAGATTTATGGACAATCGATGGAGGTCACCTCACTCCTACCTTAAAATTAAAGCGTAAAATTGTGTTAGAAAAATACAAAGATTTATATTCTAAAATTTACAAATAAAAAAACTCCTCAAATCTATTGAAATGAGGAGTTAATTAATAAATAAGACTCTCGGAATCCCCCGATTTGAGAGTCTTAAAAAACATTAAATACAAGTGTATTTAACAAACAACTTAATAATAACTAAACCAATTTTATTAAGCATTTATTTTCTAAACAATCAAGATAATCTTTGATAAATAAACTTAGGTTTATTGATTAAATGATATTTATTGATTTCTATAAAACGAAGGTATTTATAAGAAAAATAATTTATAAAATAAATGTCATTAAGTTGACTTTTACTGTCATGAAAGGCTATTTATGAAGGGCGAATTCTGAAAATAATTTAATTGGTAATACTATTTATTTTAAAATATTGAATTTTTTAGTAAAATCTTTATAATTATCATTCAATACAACATTATGCTTTCCTTCAAGAATGATAAGATTATCACCTAAAACGATTTCAATTATTTTAAGTGTATTTACTATAGTATTTCTACTTGTTTGTATGAAAATTTTTGAATCTAATAGCTCCGATATTTTAATTAAAGAGATAAGTATCATGAAAGATTCATTTTCTGTAATAACTTTGCAATAACGTTCCTCAACTTTAATATATAAAATGGCGCTTACTAATACTTTTTTAAGGGAATTATTCTTCTTAATATAGAGATATTCCTCGCTAATTACTGCACTTTGTTCATCATTTGAAAATATATTTACTTGATTATAAAATTTTTCAACAGCTATTTCAATTGCATACAAAATTTCTAATTCATTGAATGGTTTCATTAAAAAACTAAAAGGACGAGTTAATTTCGCTCTTTCAAAAATTTGACGATCCCTTGAGTTTGATAGAAATACAAAAGGTTTTAATGCATTTGGAATTAGAGTAATGTTTTCTGCAAAAGCTATTCCATCTGGTATTCCACCAAGAAAAATATCAATAATTAAGACATCTACTTTTGATTTAAAAAACAATTCAATAGCATCTTTAAAATTTGTTGCAACACCTACAACATTATAATTATTAGCCAAAAGTGTTTTTACTAATGGTTCACTTTCTATTAACAAATCTTCAATAATCAAGACATTAATTCTATCCATTTTGAGCGAATTTAGGAAGTATTAAAATCATTTTTGTTCCAACATCAACTGTACTTTCAATATCTAATTGACCACCGTTTTTACGTATGATTTCTTTACATAAGTACAATCCCAATCCCGAACCAATGGCTTCAGCATTTTCTTTTTTTGATAATAATAAAGTTTCTTTTAATAATTCTAATCTTGTGATTTCTTGCATTCCTAATCCTAAATCCTCAATAACTAAATGAAGATATTTATCCTCTGAAGGTCTTATATAAATTGATATTTTTCCATCATCTTTAGAAAATTTTATAGCATTATCTAAAACATTTCTTAAAATGATTTTTATAGAATCTAAATCGGCAAAAACATAAATTGATTTAGGAATATCAATCTGAAAATTGATATTCTTATTCAACATTAACGGTCTGTAATTGAATTCTACTTGCTGTACTATTGACAATAAATGCAAAGGTTCTTTTTGAAAATACAATTGCTTAGTTTGTAATAAAGCCCAATTAAGTAAATTATCTAATAAATTATAAGACCCATTTGTAATTGCACTATTATCTTGAAGTAATTTATCTAATTCAGAATATTTTTTGGATTCTAAGTTCTCTAACAGATTGAAATTACTTATTTTTAATGCGTTTACAGAAGATCGCAAATCATGACTTACAATAGAAAAAAGTTTGTCTTTATTTGCGTTTAATTCAGCTAATTCAGCTTTTTGTAAAAGTATTATTTTATTTATTTTATTTTTTTGAATCAATAGAATAACACCTGTAATTAGAAGTATAAAGAGCAAAATTGATGAAATTATAAAATTATTTCTCTGAATAATTTTTGCGTTATTTTCAACTTCTAAAACTTTTATCTGTTTTTGTTTTTCACCAACAGCATACTTTTTTTCAAAATCCGCAGTTGCCCATATAACATTTTGATCGTTTATTGAATCATTCCATTTTTCAAATTCTAGTCTGTAATCTAAAGCTTTTGAATAATTTTTATGATCCAATTCAATTTCAGCCATATTTCCAGCAGCTGTTTTTTTAAAATTGAAATCCTTTGTTTTCAAAGCTAATTGGTATGCTTTTTTAAAATAAATCTTTGCCTTCTCCATTTTATTTTGTTCATAAAATAAATTAGCAACCGATTCATAAGAATACAAAATGGCAAATGTGTCTTTTTTTGCTAAAGTCAATTCTTGGTTTTTAAACAAATAGAATTCTGCTTTATCAAATTTCTTTTCATTTAAATAACATAACCCAATATTATTATATAAAGTACTTAATAACTGATAATTAAGCTTTTCGAGATAATGCTTTTCAATATCTATATAATAAAATAATGCTTTACTATTTTCAAGTAAAGCTAAATAAATACCGCCCAATTGAATTTTTACTTTATAATCAAATTCAAATGTTTTTGGAATGGATAAAAATTCATTTTCGGCTGCATAATAAAGTTTTTTTCTGTTAAATGCACTACCCCGGAAATAATGACAATAATTTATTAATTCAATCGGGCAATTAGAAGAATTTAATTGTTTCATAGAATAAATCAAAGTAGAATCCCAAACTTTTTCTTCAAAAAACGACTGTGCTTTTACAAAATATATTTCTCTTTTATATTCAATACTCTTTAATTTTAATGTGGTTTTAAAATCGACAGTAGTTTTCCCATGCTGGGAATATAAAAAAGAAGAATTTAATAATAATAAAATTATTATTAAGGTATAATAAATCTTCGGCATATAATAGAAGTATTTTGGTGTTTTAATATAATTTTCCAAATGTAATCATTTTGCATTCATTAAATCATAATCAAACATTTATTAATATATGTTAATTAATATAAAAATACTATGCACGCATACTATTTTGTATTATATTTGAAAAGAATTAAAATGGTATGAAAGATAAAACTATAGATTATATACTTCGAGCTACTTGGCAAGCTGTTTCCAGAATGTATAATGAAGAAGCGCAAAATTACGGTGCAACAATGGCAACGGGTTTTGCCTTATTAAGCATGGACAAAGATAAAGGTACTCCTTCAACATCATTAGGTCCAAAAATGGGAATGGAAGCAACCAGTTTAACTAGAACATTAAAATCGATGGAGGAAAAAGGATTGATTATTAGAAAAAAAAATCCTGAAGATGGTCGTGGCGTACTAATATATTTAACCGATTTTGGTAGAGAAAAAAGAGAATTATCAAAAAATACTGTTCTAAAATTTAATGAAACTGTGAAACAACATATATCTGAAGAAAAATTTCAGCATTTTATTGAGGTTGCAGAAACTATAAATGAGTTAATCCAAGAAAAAAATATTTTTAATAGCAAAGAGAATTTGATTCTCCAAAAAAATAATAAATAATGAAACGCACCATAAAAAAAGTTGCAGTAATTGGTTCTGGAATTATGGGGTCAGGAATAGCCTGCCATTTTGCTAATATCGGAGTCGAAGTTTTGCTTTTGGATATTGCTCCAAGGGAACTAACCGAAGTCGAATCCAATAAAGGTTTAACATTAGAAAGCAAAATAGTTCGCAATCGTTTGGTAAACGAGCATTTAGCCAATTCATTGAAATCCAAACCTTCTCCTATATATAATCAAAAATTTGCAAGCCGAATTACTACTGGAAATACTACCGATGACATGGAGAAAATTGCCAATGTCGATTGGATTATTGAAGTAGTTGTGGAACGTTTAGATATTAAAAAAATGGTTTTTGAACAAATTGAAAAATTTAGAAAACAAGGAACTTTAGTAACATCAAACACCTCTGGTATTCCGATTCATTTTATGAGCGAAGGAAGATCTGAAGATTTTCAACAGCACTTTTGCGGAACCCACTTTTTTAATCCTGCACGCTATTTAAAATTATTCGAAATTATTCCAGGGCCACAAACTTCAACTGAAGTATTGGATTTCTTGACCATTTATGGCGAAAAATTCTTGGGAAAAACTTCGGTTGTTGCCAAAGATACTCCTGCTTTTATTGGAAACAGAATTGGAATCTTCGGAATCCAAAGTTTGTTTCATTTAGTTAAAGAATTAGGATTAACCATTGAAGAAGTCGATAAATTAACAGGTCCTGTTATTGGAAGACCAAAATCAGCCACTTTCAGAACGGTTGATGTGGTTGGATTGGATACTTTGGTTCATGTTGCCAACGGAATTTATGAAAATTGTCCGAATGACGAACAACACGAATTATTCAAATTACCTGATTTCATCACAAAAATGATGGAAAATAATTGGCTTGGAAGCAAAACAGGACAAGGTTTTTACAAAAAAGAAGGACGCGAAATTCTGTCTTTGGATTTAGATACTTTGGAATATCGTGCTGCCAAAAAAGCGTCATTTGCGACATTGGAATTAACAAAAACTATTGATAAACCGATTGATCGTTTCAAAGTTTTAGTAAAAGGAAAAGACAAAGCAGGCGAATTCTATAGAAAAAGTTTTGCTGCAATGTTTGCTTATGTTTCCAATAGAATTCTAGAAATAGCAGACGAATTATATAAAATTGACGATGCAATGAAGGCAGGTTTCGGATGGGAAAACGGGCCTTTCGAAATTTGGGATGCAATTGGCGTTGAAAAAGGAATCGAAATTATGAAAGCAGAAGGTTTAGAACCAAATGCTTGGGTTGAAGAAATGTTGGCATCTGGAAATTCTAATTTTTATACTGTAAAAGAAGGAGCAACTTATTTCTACAACATTTCAAATAAAACGCAATCTAAAGTTCCAGGACAAGATGCCTTTATCATCCTGAACAACATTCGCGAAAGCAAAAAAATATGGAGCAATAGCGGTGCAATTATCCAAGATTTGGGAGATGGAATTTTGAATTTAGAATTCCAATCGAAAATGAATACCATTGGTGGTGATGTTTTACAAGCTATTAACAAAGCAATTGACTTATCGGAAAAAGAATATCAAGGTTTGGTTATTGGAAACCAAGGAGCCAATTTTTCGGTGGGAGCAAATATCGGAATGATATTTATGATGGCAGTCGAACAAGAGTATGACGAATTGAATATGGCAATCAAAATGTTTCAAGACACGATGATGCGCGTGCGTTATTCAGCAATACCAGTAATTGTAGCACCTCACGGAATGACTTTGGGTGGCGGTTGCGAAATGAGCATGCACGCCGATAAAGTGGTTGCTGCTGCAGAAACGTATATTGGTTTGGTTGAATTTGGAGTTGGCGTAATTCCTGGAGGTGGCGGATCGAAAGAAATGACCTTAAGAGCATCCGATTTATTTCGTAAAAACGATGTCGAATTGAATGTTTTACAAGAATATTTCATGACCGTAGCGATGGCTAAAGTTTCTACTTCGGCTTATGAAGCCTTTGATTTAGGAGTTTTACAACACGGAAAAGACGTTGTTGTAGTGAACAAAGACCGTCAAATTGCTGAAGCTAAAAAACACGCTTTGCTAATGGCAGAAGCCGGTTACACCCAACCAATTCGCAGAAATGATGTGAAAGTTTTGGGAAAACAAGCTTTAGGAATGTTCTTAGTTGGAACAGACCAAATGGAAGCCGGAAAATATATCTCGGAACACGATAAGAAAATTGCCAATAAACTAGCTTATGTAATGGCTGGTGGCGATTTGTCCGAACCAACATTGGTATCTGAACAATATTTATTGGATATTGAAAGAGAAGCCTTTTTGTCGCTTTGCACAGAAAGAAAAACATTGGAAAGAATTCAGTTTATGTTAACTAAAGGGAAACCGCTAAGAAATTAATTATAAATTATAATTGTTGAATTTTAAATTTCCATAAGACATTTGATTCAACCAATAATTTAAAATTTATAATTCAAAATTTAAAATAGTAATGATTAACATCGTTCTTTTCGGAAAACCAGGTGCAGGAAAAGGCACACAAGCTGAATTTTTAAAAGGAAAATACAATCTAACACATCTTTCGACAGGAGATATTTTTAGATACAATATTAAGAATGATACCGATTTGGGGCAATTGGCCAAAACCTTTATGGACAAAGGCGATTTAGTTCCAGATGAAGTGACCATTCAAATGCTACAAAGCGAAGTCGATAAAAATCCACAATCCGCTGGGTTTTT
>CANINJ010000097.1 GCA_947468985.1 Bacteroidota bacterium | reverse complement strand
GCACTGGAAATGGCTGAAGCCTATTGCAACAAAGTAAAACCTTATTTTGAAATCATCAGAGACCATTGCGATAAATTAGAGCTTTTGGTGGACGATGAAATTTGGACTTTGACAAAATACAGAGAATTATTGTTTACGAAATAGTAGGCGAGAAGTATAAATTCTAAACCTGATTCACATCAAAATGAATCCGGTTTTTTTATATTATAAAAATGTCTTAACTTTGATTATGACTTACATTTTAACGTCGAAATAAAATGATGAAATTGAAACTGTTATTGGCCTTGATTCTTATAAATATAGGAACTATAAAAGCACAAGAGAAGTTGGTAGTTTTCTTCGATTTTGATAAATACGAAATCAATATGGCTGCCAATCAAAAATTAGTTGATTGGGTTGCCGCTTCAAAAAACATTGAGGTTCAGAAAATTTATGGCTTTTGCGATTGGAAAGGTTCTAATCATTACAATGATACTTTGTCTTGGAAGCGCGTTCATTCGGTTTATGATTTTTTGAAAGATAGAAATGTGAAAATCAAAACCGACTATGAAATCAAAGGATTTGGTAAAGATTTTGAACAGTCAAAAATTCAATCTGAAAACAGAAAAGTAACCGTAGTTTATGAAATTATAAAGGAAGCTGTTCCTAAAACAAAAGAAGCTATTTTGCTTGAAGAGCTAAATGCAGCTTTGAAAACGTCTAAAGTTGGCGATATTATAAAACTCAAAAACATCTATTTTTATAACAATTCACCAAAATTATTACCAAAATCAAAACCTATTTTATATGAATTGTTGTGCGTTATGAATGACAATCCAAAGCTGAAAATAGAAATCCAAGGACATATTTGTTGTCAAACAGTTCCCGGACAATATGATGTTTCTGAACCAAGAGCCAAAGCAATTTTTAATTTTTTGGTGCAAAATAAAATCAACAGAAAACGAATTACCTATAAAGGTTTCGGAACCACAAAACCTGTTCATCCAATACCTGAACAATCTGAGCAAGAGGAAGAAGACAATCGCCGAGTGGAAATTATGATTGTAGAAAATTAAATATTTCTATATTTCCAACAATTGAAAATTTCACATCCGAAAATTCCGATTATCTTTGCAAACAACTACACAACAAAAAAATGAGTTCAGATACAAGTAAACGGTATGCACTTCGCGGTGTTTCAGCATCCAAAGAAGACGTTCATAACGCTATAAAAAACATTGACAAAGGTTTGTTTCCGCAAGCTTTTTGTAAAATTATCCCCGATTATTTAACGCAAGACGAAGAATATTGTCTGATAATGCACGCTGACGGAGCAGGAACAAAATCCTCGTTGGCCTATATGTATTGGAAAGAAACGGGAGACATTTCTGTTTGGAAAGGCATTGCACAAGATGCATTAATAATGAATATCGACGATTTATTGTGTGTTGGCGCTACCGATAACATTTTATTATCTTCCACAATTGGAAGAAATAAAAACCTAATTACGTCAGAAGTAATTTCGGCAATTATCAATGGAACAGAAGAATTAATTGCAGAATTGAAAACCTATGGCGTAACCATTCATTCCACAGGTGGAGAAACTGCAGATGTGGGCGATATTGTGCGTACTATAATTGTAGATTCAACGGTTACCGCCCGAATGAAACGCAGCGATGTTATTAACAACGCCAATATAAAAGCTGGTGATGTAATCGTAGGTTTGGCTTCTTTTGGACAATCGAGTTACGAAAAAGGGTACAATGGCGGAATGGGAAGCAACGGATTAACGTCGGCAAGACACGATGTTTTTGAAAACTATTTGGCTCAAAAATACCCTGAAAGTTTTGACGCAGCAGTTCCTCAAGATTTGGTGTATTCTGGAAAAGTAAAGTTGACAGATGCCGTGAAAAATTCACCAATTGATGCGGGGAAATTAGTGCTGTCACCAACAAGAACCTACGCCCCAATTATCAAGAAAATTTTAGAAAAATACAATTCAGATACAATTCACGGAATGGTGCATTGCAGTGGTGGCGCACAAACCAAGATATTACATTTCCTGCCTGCCGAAGAGGAAGGTGTAGAAAACCTACATATTATTAAGGACAATTTATTTCCGGTACCGCCTTTATTTCAGTTGATTCAAGAGCAATCTGCAACCGATTGGAAGGAAATGTACCAAGTTTTCAATTGCGGTCACCGAATGGAATTGTATGTTCCCGAAGCCGTTGCCAATGCTATTATTGCCATTTCAAAATCGTTTAATGTTGACGCTCAAATTGTGGGTAGAGTAGCAGCATCAGACACAAAAAAATTGACAATCACCAGTGAATATGGTGTTTTTGAATATTAATTTAGCTTTTTTTAGAAGCTATTCCCGCTATTCGTGCAATCTTTTCTTTTTTTTAAAGAAAAAAAAGAAAAGGATTTCCACTGCTATCGGGGCTAAAACACAGTTATGTACGAATTAGTTTTTTGGATTTACCAAGACGGAATTTACCTCAATCACCATTTAGTGTATGAGTCCATCGTAGAAGAAGAATTGGTTGAAGGTTTAGAAGATTTACCAACAACCGTAATTCTTAACCGAATTAATACTTTGTTCTCAAAATGGGAACGAGTGGATGAAAACAGTTGGAAAAACAACAATGGTCCAGGCGCATTCCACGTTCGCACCACTTCTCAAAGTATAAAAATTGATTGCTACGGAACCGAAGGAAAAACCATGGATGTTTTAGTAAATGTACTCGAAGAATTCAAATGTCCTTTATATGACCCCCAAGTGCCAGAGCGGTTTGATGGAGTGGAGTAGGTGTGTATTCTGTTTTTAAACTAAAATCTAATACCTTACTTCATTTGCCACATCTAAAATAATTCACTATCTTTGCTTGCAATTCAACTACAAATTGCAATGATCGCACACAACACAAAAATTATTGGCGAAGGACTAACCTACGATGACGTATTATTAATCCCAAACTTTTCCGATGTACTTCCTCGCGAAGTCAGTATTCAATCTAAATTTTCTCGTAATATTACTTTAAACGTTCCCATAGTTTCCGCTGCAATGGATACCGTGACCGAAAGTTCAATGGCAATTGCTATGGCACAAGAAGGTGGAATTGGGGTGTTGCACAAAAATATGACCATTGCGCAACAAGCGGCGAAAGTTAGAAAAGTAAAACGTGCGGAGTCAGGAATGATAATTGATCCCGTTACTTTGCCGTTAACATCAACAGTTGCCGACGCTAAAAATGCAATGAAAGAATTTGGCATTGGAGGAATTCCTATTGTCGATGAAAATAAAATCCTAAAAGGAATTGTTACCAACCGTGATTTGCGTTTTGAGAAAAACAATGCAAGACCAATTATTGAAGTTATGACTTCGGAAAATTTGGTTACTGTTGCCGAGGGAACTTCTTTAGAACAAGCCGAAGTAGTTTTGCAAGGCAATAAAATTGAAAAATTGCCAGTGGTAAACGCCGATTATAAATTGGTTGGTTTAATCACTTTCCGAGATATTACCAAGTTGACACAAAAACCAATTGCCAACAAAGATGTTTTTGGTCGTTTGCGTGTTGCAGCAGCCATTGGCGTTACAGGAGATGCCATTGAAAGAGCAGAAGCTCTTGTAAATGCTGGTGTTGACGCCATTATAATTGACACCGCCCACGGACATACGCAAGGTGTTGTTAATGTTTTGAAAGAAGTAAAAACTAAATTTCCACAAATAGATGTTATCGTTGGAAACATTGCAACCCCAGAAGCCGCTAAATTTCTTGTTGAAAATGGTGCCGATGGCGTGAAAGTTGGAATTGGACCTGGTTCCATTTGCACCACTCGAATAGTTGCAGGAGTTGGTTTTCCACAATTTTCTGCAATATTAGAAGTTGCTGCAGCCATAAAAGGCTCGGGAGTTCCAGTAATTGCAGATGGAGGAATCCGATACACAGGCGATATTCCCAAAGCAATTGCAGCAGGTGCCGATTGTGTAATGTTGGGATCGCTATTAGCAGGAACCAAAGAATCACCAGGGGAAACCATCATTTTTGAAGGTAGAAAATTCAAATCCTACCGCGGAATGGGTTCTGTTGAAGCCATGCAAGAAGGCTCAAAAGACCGTTATTTCCAAGATGTTGAAGACGATGTTAAAAAATTAGTTCCCGAAGGAATCGTAGGTCGCGTACCTTATAAAGGCGAATTAAACGAAAGCATGCAACAATTCATTGGCGGACTTCGAGCAGGAATGGGCTATTGCGGTTCAAAAGACATCCCAACATTGCAAGAAACTGGTCGTTTTGTTCGCATTACTGCCAGCGGAATCAATGAAAGTCACCCACACAATGTGACGATTACTAAGGAAGCACCTAATTATTCAAGATAGTTGTAGGTCGCAAGTCCTAATATAATAAGGAAAAACCCATTAGAATGTAGAATTCGTAATGGGTTTTTTTATGCTTTGTTTGTCTCGTCCTAAAATAAGTTTACATATTCATTTGATTAGCAATAACTTCTAGGTTAATACTATCATTATGTTTTTGGTTTTACTGTTTTCATCTGAACCACATCAACTAAAAAAGCAAATGCCATTGAAAAATAGATATATCCTTTGGGAATTTCAAAATGAAATCCTTCTGCTAATAGCGAAACCCCAATCATCATTAAAAAACATAACGCTAAAATTTTAAATGAAGGGTGTTTGCTTATAAACGCACTAATTGACTTTGAAGCAAATAACATAATAACAACCGTAACAATTACTGCGGTATACATAACCCATAGTTGTTGAACCATTCCAACTGCTGTAATAATTGAATCAATAGAGAAAACTAAGTCTAATAAGATTACTTCTGAAAGTAGTCTTTTAAAATTACTTTTTTCTGGAACAATAGGTATGTCCTCAGTATTAATTTCAGTTTTATGGTAAATTTCTTTGGTGCTTTTGTAAATTAAAAAAAGTCCACCTGTAATTAATATTAGCCCTTTTCCAGAAAAGTCAACTTCAAATAACCTGAATAAAGTTTTGTCCAATTGCAAAATCCAAGAAATAAAAGCTAGGAGAATCAATCTCATTACCATTGCTAAACCTATACCCCAATACCGAAGTTTATTTCTCTGGCTTTCGGGTAATTTGTCTGCCAAAATGGAAATAAAAATTATGTTGTCAATACCAAGAATTACTTCTAAAGCAATTAAGGAAAGTAAAGGAATTATTGCTTCTGTCATATTCGTCTGTTTGTTTGTCTTTTGTTTCGTCAGCTAAGCTTTGTCCCAATAGTTATTGAATATATCTTAAATCGGTATGCATTAAAAAACCTACAAATTATTTATTTAAACATGTCTTCCATTCCTGGAATCATTGGCATGTCAACTCTGGTAACAGCGTCCAATTCGGCTTGGTTTACGCTTACAGCTTTTTCAATTGCCTTGTTCATTACCAAAATTAGGTAGTCTTCTAATTGGTCTTTGTCTTCTAATAAGGCATCGGCAATGACCACAGATTTTATTTTGCTATTAGCAGTCAACGTCACTTTCAATAATCCGTCAGCACTTTGTACGTCAATTAAAACGGTGTCCAATCTCTTTTTTGTTTCTTCTATTTTTTGTTGGGTAGCTTTCAATTTACCCATCATTCCCATTAAATCCATTTGTCTGTTTTTTATAATATAGATTACAAATTTACATAAATACTCGATGAAAAACCAATAAGAAAAATACTAATAACGATGCTTTCTTAAATGCTTTGTCTTATTTTTGTATGTTTATTATAAAATGTAACCTAAAGAAATGTCAGAACAACAAAGACCGCCATTAGCCAAGATAATTCCAACAACATTAGAGAAGTTTGATGATGTGCGAACAGACAACTATTTTTGGCTAAACGATAGAAAAAATCCAGAAGTTATTGATTATCTGAATAAGGAAAATCATTATTACCAAGAGATGACGGCGCATACTAAAGCATTCCAAAAAGAATTATTTGAAGAAATGAAAGCCAGAATCAAGGAAGATGACGAGTCGGTTCCTTATTTATACAACGGCTATTATTATATTACCCGTTTTGAAACGGGGAGTGATTATCCAATTTATTCTCGAAAAAAAGGAAGCCTTTCGGCAAATGAAGAAATTATGTTCAATTGCAATGAATTGGCTAAAGGGCATAAATATTTTCAATTGGGTGGATTGAGCGTAAGTTCCGACAACCAATTTGTAGCATTTGCAGTAGATACCGTTGGAAGACGTATTTATAAAGTGCAAATAAAAAACTTTATTACGGGAGAAATATTTGCCGATTCAATAGAAAATACTTCAGGCGATAGCACTTGGGCAAATGATAATCAGACTTTGTTTTATACGCGTCAAGACGAAAAAACATTGCGTTCTGATAAAGTTTTCAAACATAAATTGAATACAGATGCTGCAAATGATATTTTGGTTTACTTTGAAAAAGATGATACTTATTCGGTAGAAGTTACCAAAGAAAAATCAAAAAAATACATTGTTATTAGTTCGTCAAGTACAATGACCACTGAGTTCAGAACTTTATTAGCCGACAATCCCGAAGGTGACTTTACTATTTTTCAGAAAAGAGTTCGCGGTTTAGAATATGATATTGCTCATTTTGGAGAACATTTTTATGTGTTGACCAATAAAGATGAGGCAACCAATTTCAAACTCATGAAAACTCCGGAATTGGCTACAACCAAAGAAAACTGGGTTGATATTATTGCGCACCGAGAAGAAGTGTTAATTGAAGATATTGATATATTTAGAGATTTCTTAGTAATTACCGAACGTTTCAATGGCTTGAACACCATCCGAATTATGCCGTGGAGTGGGGAAGGGGAATATTATTTGCCATTTGAAAGCGAAACCTACACCGCCTATACTTCTACCAACGTTGATTTTGATACCGATATTTTACGTTACGGCTATCAATCAATGGCAACACCGTCGTCGATTATTGATTTCAATATGAAGACTAAGGCAAAGGAAGTGATGAAAGAACAAGAGGTTTTAGGGGATAAATT
>CANINJ010000096.1 GCA_947468985.1 Bacteroidota bacterium | reverse complement strand
TTTTCTCTTAATTTACGAATGTGTACGTCTATGGTTCTTCCACCAACGATGACATCATTCCCCCAAACTTTATCTAAAATTTCTTCTCTTTTAAAAACTTTTCCTGGCTTAGAAGCCAATAAATAAAACAATTCAAATTCTTTTCTTGGCAATACAATTTCAATATCATCTTTAATTATTTTGTATTCTTCTCGATTGATTTCTATTCCACCAACATTCAATGTTTCGGAGTTTTGTTCAGTTTCTTTCAATCTTCGCAAAAGTGATTTAACTTTGCTAACCAATAATTTTGGTTTAATAGGCTTTGTAATATAATCATCCGCACCGGCATCGAAACCAGCTACTTGCGAATAATCTTCACTACGAGCCGTTAAAAAAGCAATAATAACATTACTCAATTCTGGGATTTTTCTGATATTTTCACAGGCTTCCATACCGTCCATTTCTGGCATCATTACATCCATAATAATAAGATGAGGAAGTTCCTTCTTTGCTTTGGCAACAGCCTCTCTTCCATTTGTTGCAGTAGAAATTTGATACCCTTCTTGTGAAAGATTATAGCCTACAATTTCTAAAATATCTGCTTCATCATCAACTAATAATATCTTTATGCTCTTCTTTTTCATAACAAACTATGTAGGATTTATCGATGTAAATGTAAATATAAAAATTTCTTTAAAAACACATTTGCGCAAATTTAATATGTTAACAATTAAATAACATTAAGAAAACAAAATGGCAATATTTGATTAACACAAACTTTACATTTTGACTGTTTCTTTGCAAAAATAAAAATTCTAAAAAGATGAAAATTAAATTATTATTTGTCGGACTATTAATAAGTTGTATCACATTTGCTCAAAACAAAGGTACGGTTTCTGGAGTTTTATCTGACAAAGATTCTAATAATGCAACTTTACCCTTTGCAAATGCAGCTATTAAGGGTACCGCTATTTCCACTACAACTGATGCTGATGGAAAATATAAATTAGCTCTTGCACCAGGAAATTATATACTTGAATTTAGTTTTTTAGGATATGAATCTGTGGAAACTCCTATTACAGTTAAAGCGAATGAAAATTTAACAATTAATAAAACATTAGGTTCAGGAAGTTTCAAATTAGAAGATGTAGTTGTGAAATCTAATGTGAATCGGGAGAAAGAAACTGCGCTTTTATTAGAACAAAAAAAGGCGGTTGTTATCAAACAAAGTATTGGAGCTCAAGAAATGTCAAGAAAAGGAGTTAGTGATGTGGAAGAAGGGTTGACAAAAATTACTGGAATTACAAAAGTTGGTTCAAGAGGTTTGTTTGTAAGAGGCCTTGAAGACCGATATAATAATTTATTGCTAAATGACTTATCGGCACCAACGAACAATCCGTTCAAAAAAATCATCCCGTTAGATTTGTTTTCTACTGATATTGTAAGCGTAATTGAAGTTTTCAAAACTTTTAATCCAAATATTTACGGTGATTTTGCAGGAGGAACATTTAATATTGTTACTTCAAAAGGATCAAAAAGCGTAACGAAAATTAATATTGGTACAGGTTTTACATCGGGCAGTAATATGATATCATTTTTAAATTCAAATGAAGTAAATGGTGCTCGCGGTTATTTTGGATTGTCTGGAAGTGATAGGGATTTGCCAAGTGTTTTAGGAAATGTTCCTTCAAGTCATACGCTTACTGCCTCAGAATCATTGCAATCTTTTAAAAGCGGTTTTGATGTTAAAGAAAGCAACAGTCCATTGAACACTAATTTTGGGTTTTTACACTCCGAAAAATTCAACTTGAAAAACGAATCCAATTTTTCTTATTTAATATCATTGAATTTTGATTCAAATTATGCAATTAGAAATGGCGTTGAAAGAAATTTCAATAATAATATCTCTGGGTTTACTTATAAAAATGATTTTGACAATACCGAATATCGTTATAAAACAGCAGTAACAGCTTTGGCGGGTTTGAATTATTCTACAGAAAGATTGAAACTTAATTTTAACACATTATTTATTCGCACCACAGAAAATCTAATTAAAGATCAATTTGGTATTGCAGATTCTAATTCGAGTACTAATAAAACCTTGATTAGAACCAATCAATTGGATCAATCCAACTATTTCAACAATCAATTATTAGGTGAATATGCTCTTTCAAAAGATAATTCTCAAACATTTAGAGCAGGGATTTCGTATGCAAAAACCAAATACGAACAACCAGATAGAAAATTTTTCTCAGGAACACGATCAGGAGCAACTGACATTATCACTTCTATTTCTGGAAATAATTTCATTCGTCAATATTTAGAAATTACAGGCGATACTTATTTGTCGGCATTATCAGAATACAATTTGAAATTCGGCGGTACAGAAAAAGAAAATAAATTGACAATTGGTTATAATGGAAATGCTTCTGAAATGATTTCTTCTTACCGATTTATAACTCCAGAAAATCTTTCAACTCCAGTATTAACAACTTCATTAAATGATATTGATGCTTTGTTTAATAGTTATTTATCCAATGGTGATTTTAGATTTAGAGAAAGTTCAAATTCTACTTACCAAGCAAAATTAAAAGAATCAGCTAACGCAGGTTATGCTAATTTGTATTATAAATTAAATGCTAAATTAGACTTTAACGGTGGTTTTAGAGTTGAAAATACAAGTCGTGAAACAAAATACAGAAAACAAGGTTCCTTTTCAGATCCATTTGTAGTAAAAAAATATGATAACCTATATATTTTACCAGCATTAAACGCAAAATACAGTGTTACTGAAAAATCAAATCTTCGTTTGGCACTTGGAAAAACGTATACTCGACCTGTTGTAATGGAGGCATATCCAATAGAATATATAAATGCCGATGGTACTTCTACAAAAGGAAATCCTTATTTAGAAAACAGTGATAATTATAATGCCGATTTGAAATATGAAATTTTTCCTACAGGAAAAGAAATGTTGGCTGTGGGTGTTTTCGGAAAAAAATTGATAAACCCAATTGAAAGAACTTTTATTTCAAATGCTGCAAATTCGACAATTACAACATATTTGAATTCAGATAATTCTATATTGTATGGAGCAGAAATTGAGTTTATTTTAGATTTAGCTAGAATAAACAAAAATTTATCTGCATTTTCTTTAGGATTTAATACTTCATTAATGTCAACGAAAGTTGAAGTAAAACCAACTACAATTGATGTAGAAGGAAATGTTACTACATCAATTGAAACGCATAAATCCAGAGAATTGCAAGGCGCATCAAAATGGCTGATAAATTCCGATATAAAATACCAATTCGATATTAACAAATCTTGGAGCAATACTGTTTCATTAGTTTATTCTGTATTTGGAAAAAGAATTTTTGCCGTTGGAACTGGCGGATTGGATCACATTTATGAACTTCCTGTTCAACAATTGGATTTGGTATGGACAAGTAAAATAGCAACTCATTTTGATTTAAAATTATCAGCGGATAATCTACTCGATCCAAATCGAGAATATGAATTAGGAAATCAGGGAACTTCTGCAATTGTTGAACAATCTGCAATTACAAACAGCTATAAAAAAGGAAGAGGATTCTCACTAAGTTTGGGTTACACTTTCTAATCCCTTTGAAAAATCATCTTAAAAGCCCTATTAATACTAGGGCTTTTTTTATTGTAATCTGTCTCAATTTTACTTAACCATTTCTTGACATTAAATTAGTTTTTTTATAACGATAACGTAATAATTGGATAACCTAAATGCAAAATTCCAATAGTATTTTTGTCCTAATAAAATCAAAAACAACAAAACACAAAATTATGAAAACAAAATTTTTAGCTTTAGCGGTTGCAGCAGGTTTATTTTTAAACTCATGTTCAAGTGACAATGGAAGCAGTACTCCAACACCAGTTGTAGGAGAAATTACTGGTACAATTTCAGCAAACACAACGTATGCTTATGGAAATTATACTTTAAAAGGAATTGTAAAAATTGCTTCAGGTGTAACAGTAACTTTTGATGCTGGTTCTACAATTACAGCAAACAAAACAACTGGAGATAATGCTTTAGTAGTATTAAATGGTGGTAAATTAATCGTAAACGGAACGGCTTCAAGTCCGGTTGTATTTACAGAAACTTCAGGGATTCCAGGTTCATGGGGTGGAATCATTATGTATGGTGATGCTCCAATAAAAGCAATTGGCGGAGTTACAACTTCTACTTCTGAAGATGGAAATGCTTTGCCTTACGGTGGTACAAATGCAACTCACAATGGTGGTTCATTAAACTATGTTAGGGTTGAATATGCAGGTGCAAAATTAGCAGACGGAACAAAAGAAAATAATGGATTTACATTCTATTCTTGTGGTTCAGGAACAACTTTAGATCACTTGGTTTCTTATAAAGGAGCTGATGATGGATATGAGTTTTTTGGAGGAACTGTAAGTATGACAAATGCTATTTCTTACGGAAATTTTGATGATGCTTTTGACTGGCAAGATGGATGGCAAGGTCAAAATAATTCAAACTGGTATGCATATCAAACAGTAAAGGGGAATTTCGGAATGGAAATTGAGTGTTCAAGTAACAATAATGCATTCTATCCAAAAGTTACTAATATTACTTTGAAAAGAGCTGCAGGTTGTACTCCAGAAGTAGTTGGTGATGTTCAAATTGATGCTTTTCAATTCAAAAAAGAAGGAAATGGCGATTACTCAAATATCGTAATTGATGGTTATGGAAATTATACTGAAGGTGCAAATGTTTATAATGGTGCCGTAGTAAAAATTCAAGATGCTACAACAAATACAAATCAAGTTAACGCTTCAAAAATAAAAATCACTAATGTAAAAATTACAAATACAACTCAAATAGTACCAGTTGGTGCAACTGGAGCTATTGTTGTAAGTTTTCCAACAGATTTATTTTTACCTACAACTACAGCAACTGGAGCAACATTAACTTCAGGAGCTTGGTCAACTGTTGGTAATGTGAATTTGATTCAATAATTGTTAAAATAATAATAAATTTAAAGCATCTCCTAACCGAGATGCTTTTTTTTGCTTGCCAATTAAATTTTATAGCAGTACCTTTACCAAACATTAAGATTAACAATGATTAAAAACTACTTTTATATTGCCACAGTATTACTTTGTTTCTTTTCTTTTAGCGCTTCTGCTCAGGAAAGCAAAGTACAACCTAGAACTCTAGATACTTCAATTGAAGGTTTGAATTTCTATCCAAACCCTGTGAGCAATGGTAAAATCTACATTACTTCAAAATCATCTTTAGACAAAGAAATCACTATTTTTGATGTACTTGGCAAAAAAGTTCTTCAAATGATTTTAAACGCAAAAGAATTGAATATAGGAACTCTTTCTCCGGGAGTTTACATTATAAAAATCAAAGAAGGCGAAGCTACCGCCACTAGAAAACTAATTGTCAAATAGTTATAATTTCTATTTATTTTTTATTTAATGATTTTTTTACATTGTTTGTTTCAAATAATATAGAATTACTTCTTATCTTTGTGGCATAAACTTAAAAAATAAAATTATGAAAAAAATTTACGCTTTATTATTTTTGGTTGTTACTAGTATAACTTTTGGACAACAAACACTTCCTTTTGCTGACACTTTTAGTTACACTGCTGGTAACTTACATGAAACAGCTCCATGGGCCGTTATAGGTACTGCGTCGGCTACAACACCACCAGATCATATTTTATTAGATGGTACTAAAGTTACATTTGCTGGAATAGGAACAGATGCTCAATTAAATATAACATCACTAACAACCGGGACTGTCAGCAATTTTACAACTGGGACTGTTTATTATATATTTAATTTAAAGGTCATTTCAATGGCTGGTGTTACTGATACTAACGGTGGTTATTTGTCAGGTTTCTCTCAAAACTCAACTACATTTGGAGGTACTTTATGGACAAAAAGAGCTGCTGATGACAATACTTTCTATTTAGGAATTGAAACCAGAACTGCAACTGGCGCGTTAACTACTTATACAAGTGGAACTTACAATACTGGCACAACTTATACTGTTGTTGTATCTTATACTTTTAACACTACGACAACAGCTGATGACACTGTTAAATTATGGATTAACCCAACTACTCTTGACGAAACAACTCCATTGTTAACTGATACACACGTAGGGACAGATTTAACTTCAATTGCAAGTTTCTTCTTCAGACAAGATAGTACAACTGAAACTCCATCTGTAGAGATTGATGATTTAGGAATTACTTTATCTTATTCAGAAGCTTTAGCTACCGCTTCATTCAACGAAATTGCTGGTTTGAAAGTATATCCAAATCCAGTTTCAAATGGTGTTTTACATATTGAATCTAACCTAAACACGGAAAGAACAGTTTCTTTATTTGATGTTTTAGGAAAACAAGTATTAAGTACAACAACTTCAAATAATACAATTAATGTTGCTGCTTTAAACAGCGGTATCTATATTGCAAAAATCACTGAAGGTTCAAATACAGCTACAAGAAAAGTAATTATTAGATAATTACTTTTTAATTAGTATTTAAACTCCAACTTTACGGTTGGAGTTTTTTTTGTGCTTGTGTTTTTTAACGCATTAAGAATCTAAATCTATTTTCAAGAGATTCCTTATATTCTATAAAATGGTATTAAAAATAGTGTTATTTTTGCGGTATCAAAATTTACAAAATGTCATTAAAAAAAGCCTATTTCCTAATTTTCATTATATTATTAATTGACCAAATCTCTAAAGTCTATATCAAAACGCATTTTGTTTTAGGCGAAGAAGTTACGGTTTTCAATTGGTTCAAAATCCTTTTTATTGAAAACGAAGGAATGGCTTGGGGAACTCAAATTCCCGGCACTTATGGCAAAATCATATTAACTGTTTTCCGATTATTTGCTGTTGTAGGAATTGGATATTGGCTTTGGGACGCCGTTAGAAAAAACAGTTCCAATTTTCTTGTTGTTGCCATAGCTTTGATATTTGCAGGTGCTTTTGGAAACATAATCGATTCGGTTTTCTACGGAGTAATTTTCGATGACAGTTACCATACTGTTGCCACTTCATTTTCCGATAAAGCCTACGG
>CANINJ010000095.1 GCA_947468985.1 Bacteroidota bacterium | reverse complement strand
TGTTGCCAATAATTCAAATGCGCAAGCATCTACATTAGGGGATAACAACGATATGTTAGCTGCATTAAAAGCTAAAATGGAAAAGAGCGAGAAAAAATAATTTCTTGATTTTTATATAGAAAATCCCCGCAATTGCGGGGATTTTTTTTTGAAATAAAGTTTGGGTTGTTACTGAACAAGAGCAAAGTTTTTTTGCCACGAATTTACTTCGTCTTTTCGACCTTTGGTCTCGGGTCACAAATTATTCGAATTGCTTAAAGTCTCTTGTCTTTTAGTCGATTCTACAATTTCCCGTTTTTGATTTCTTCAACAATCTCAGGGTTCAATAAAGTAGTGATATCCCCAAAATTAGAGAAGTCATCTTCCGCAATTTTACGCAATATTCTACGCATAATTTTTCCTGAACGCGTTTTTGGTAATCCAGTTACAAATTGAATTTTATCGAGTTTTGCAATAGGCCCAATTTGATCAGAAACCAATTGGTTGATTTCTTTAGCCAAATTATCCCTGTCTCTGCTTTCGCCAATTTCTTTCAAAATCACATAACCATATAATGCATTTCCTTTGATATCGTGTGGAAAACCGACAATGGCACTTTCTGCAACTGCTGGATGTTCGTTTATAGCATCTTCAATAGGCGCTGTTCCAAGATTGTGTCCCGAAACGATAATCACATCATCGACACGTCCCGTAATTCTGTAATATCCAGTTTCATCTCTCAATGCCCCGTCACCAGTAAAATATTTGCCTGGAAAGGCTGAAAAATAAGTTTCTTTATACCGTTTATGATCGCCCCAAATGGTTCTAGCAATTCCTGGCCACGGAAATTTGATACACAAACTTCCTGTAACTTGGTTGCCTTCAATTTCGTTGCGTTTTTCATCCATTAAAACAGGCTGAATCCCTGGTAATGGTAAAGAAGCATACGTTGGTTTTGTTGGTGTAACAAATGCTATTGGCGCAATCATAATACCTCCAGTTTCCGTTTGCCACCACGTATCGACAACCGGGCAACGCTTCCCTCCTACGTGCGCATTATACCAATGCCAAGCTTCTTCATTAATAGGTTCTCCAACAGAGCCAATGACTTTTAAAGAACTTAGCGGGAATTTTTGAACGTAATCTAAACTTTCTTTTGCCAAGGCACGAATTGCTGTTGGCGCAGTATAAAACTGAGTTACTTGGTGTCTTTCGATAACTTCCCAAAAACGACTGAAGTCTGGATATGAAGGAACTCCTTCAAAAATTACAGTCGTAGCGCCATTCAATAATGGGCCGTAAAGAATATAGGAATGTCCAGTAATCCAACCGATATCAGCAGTACACCAGAACACATCATTTTCTTGATAATTGAAAACATTTTTGAAAGTGTAAGCGGAATACACCATATATCCTGCCGTTGTGTGCACCATTCCTTTTGGTTTTCCTGTTGATCCCGAAGTATAAAGTATAAATAATGGATCTTCAGCGTCCATTATTTCGGCAACATTATTATCAGAAGCTTCGTCTAATAAAGGTTGAAGCCATTGATCACGACCTTCTTTCATTGAAATATTAGAATAGGTTCTTTTAGCAACCAATACTTTTTCTACGCAAGGACAATTATCTAGAGCTTCGTCAATAATTCCTTTTAAGTCGATAGTTTTGTTTCCACGAAATCCTCCATCGGAAGTAATTACCATTTTACAATCGCTATCGTTGATTCTTGTTGCAACAGCAGAAGCAGAAAAACCAGCAAATACAACGGAATGAACGGCACCAATTCTTGCACATGCCAAAGTAGTTATTGCTAACTCAGGAATCATTGGAAGATAAATACAAACACGGTCCCCTTTTTCAATTCCTTGCTCCCGAAGTACATTTGCCATTTTACAAACGCGTTCGTGCAATTCATTATATGAAATATGTTGTGCTGCTTCACTTGGATCATTTGGCTCAAATATAATGGCCGTTTTATCTCCTTTTCGTGCCAAATGCCTGTCAATACAATTCTTTACAATATTCACTTTTGCACCTACAAACCATTGGATTTTGGCTTCAGCCATATCAAAATCAATTACTTTTTCCCATTCTTGATACCAAGTGAAATTTTCTGATGCCACTTTTCCCCAGAATTTTCTTGGCTCGCGAATTGATTTGTTGTAATGTTTGAAATACTGTTCTAAATTGTCAATTTTGTAGTAACTCATTTTTTTAAAGTTTAATCGTTTATTTAAATTCTATTTGTTAATTATTTTAGCCCAAAAGAGCCAATTTCATATTTCGTTAAAACCTCTATTATTTCATCTACAATATTTTCATCATCGATAGTCGAGGGAACTTGAAAATTATCACCATCGGCAATACTTCGCATTAATTTTCGCAGAATTTTACCCGAACGTGTTTTTGGTAATCGTTGCACAATGACTACATTTCTTAATGAAGCAACCGCTCCAATTTGCTTTCTAACGAGTTGAACAATTTCTTGTTCTAATTGGAAATGTTCCATCGTTTCGCCTAATTTGGTTACAACCAATGCTAAAGGAACTTGCCCTTTCAAAGCATCATTAATTCCAACAACGGCACATTCTGCAACCGAAGAATGAGACGCTACAATTTCTTCCATTTCAGAAGTTGAAAGTCTATGACCCGCAACATTTATAACATCGTCAACCCTTCCAGTTATGAAAATATAATTATCTTCATCTTTGTATCCGCCATCTCCAGAGAAATAAAATCCTGGAAACTTAGTTAAATAATCCGATTGAAAACGAGCATTGTCTTTCCATAAATCCAATAAAGTCCCTGGTGGTAAAGGTAATTTAATTACAACATAACCTTCATCGTTTGGTGCTAATTCATTTCCTTTTTCATCAAAAATACGAATGTCATAACCACAAACGGCTTTTCCAACCGAACCTGGTTTTACAAATGGTTTTTCAATTCCTATCATATTTGAAACCATTGGCCATCCTGATTCTGTTTGCCACCAATGATCAATTGCCGGAACAGGAATTTGTTCGTTATACCATTCCAATGTTGCAACATCACAACGTTCGCCTGCAAGAAATTGCGTTTTTAAAGAGCTCAAATCGTATTTCTTGATAAAATCTCCGTTTGGATCTTCCTTTTTTATGGCTCGAATAGCAGTTGGTGCCGTAAACATCGCATTGACTTTATGTTTTTCGATAATTCTCCAAAATGTACTTGAATCAGGCGTTCTAATTGGTTTTCCTTCAAAAATTATAGTTGTATTTCTATTAATTAAAGGACCGTAAACAATAAAACTATGTCCTACTACCCAACCAACATCCGAAGCAGCCCAAAAAACATCGTCTGGTTTTAATCCATAAATGTAATTCATTGAATATTTAAGTGCTATGGCGTAACCTCCTGTATCTCTGACAATTCCTTTTGGTTTTCCAGTTGTACCAGAAGTGTATAAAACATACAATGGATGTGATGCATTTACAGGAACACAAGCTGTTTCTTCTGAACCATAAACCAAAGCATCGTAATCTACATCGTACTTTTTAAATGGAATTCGAGCTCCTAATTTTCTGTTGAAAACGATTACTTTTTTAGGTTTATGCGATGCCAATTCAATTGCTTCGTCCACCAAAGGTTTATAAGCAATTAATCGATCGATTTCAATTCCTGACGAAGCCGTAATTATCAATCGAGGTTTACAATCATCTATTCTAATTGCCAATTCGTGCGGTGCAAATCCACCAAATACTACAGAATGTGTCACTCCAATTCTTGCACAAGCTAACATTGCAAACGCAGCTTGAGGAATCATTGGCATATAAATAACTGCGGTATCACCCTTTTTCAAACCCAATGATTGCATTCCTCCTGCTAATTTTGCAACTTCAGTTTTAACTTGAGAATACGTATATTTTTTTACAGTTTGAGTAACTGGAGAATCATAAATAACAGCAACATTATCTCCAAAACCATCCTGAATATGCTTGTCTAATGCAAGATAGCAAATGTTTAATTCCCCATCTTTATACCAAAGTGGATACCCATTTTCATCTTTTGATAAAATAAGTTCTGGCTTGTTGTACCAATCAATTGAATCAGCCTGTTCCTTCCAAAATGCTACGGGCTGGTTTATACTTTTTGAGTATAATTCGTTGTAATTCATTTTTTATGTTTTGTTAATAAAGATTTAAGGTTGAAATAATATGATTTTATTTAAATACTAACTTTCTAATAATTCGTGTACTTGTTCCACTAATTTCTTAATCGAAAATGGCTTGACTACATATAAATTAGCTCCTAATTCTAATCCTTTTTCAATATCTTTTTCCTTGTTTTTTGCCGATAAAAACAAAACCTTACAATGCTGCAATCGTTCGTCTTTCTTAATTTGCTTTAGCGTTTCAAAACCGTCAACATTAGGCATCATTACATCCAAAATAATAATATCTGGCTGGTTATTTTTTAAAATATCTAATGCTTCTTGGCCATCACGAGCAATAAAAACTTCAAAATTATTCTTTTTGAAAGTATACTCTAAAGCCATCACGATGTTTGGTTCATCATCAACAATTAAAATTTTCTTCATTTTTAAGAGTTTTTATTGGTTTTATAATTGGGTAGTGTAAAGATAAACATTGCTCCTCCTCCATCAGTATTTTCGGCCCAAATTCTTCCTTTATGATGTTCGATTATTTTTTTACAAATGGCCAATCCCAATCCACTTCCAATTGGTTTTTTTACATTTTGATTTCTTGATTGATAGAATTTATCAAAAATGGCATCAAAATCATTATCGGCAATTCCTTTCCCATTATTATGAATTTTAACTTCAATTACATCTTGATTTTCAACAATTGAAATCGTGATTTTACCATAAGATTCATCAGAAAACTTAATAGCATTAGAAATCAAATTGTGAATGACTTGAACAATTCGTTCTTCATCATAAAATGCCTTTATTTCATTCAATCCTTGATTAAATTCAACCGTAATGTGTTTGTTTTTAATTAATTGACGTAAAGATTCTAATGTGTTTTTTATTGTTTTTACAATATCATTATTGGATAAATACAACTTTTGTTTGCCAGTTTCAAATTTTTCTAAATCTAATATTTTATCAATTAAGCGATTCAATCTGTCGGATTCAGAAATTATATTTTGTAGAAATTGCTTTCTGAGATCTTCTGGCATATCATCGTCATCGTGAAGAATTTCGCTTGCCGCACGAATTGCCGTAATTGGCGTTCTTAATTCGTGAGTTACGGTATCTAAAAATTCATCTTTTTGAACGTCTTTGTTTAACAATTCTTGATTGGCATCCTTTAATTGAGTAGATATTAATTTTAATTCGTTTGAAGTTTCAGTTAATTTCTTATTTACCAAAATATTTTCTTTCGATTCTTCTAAAATTCTCAATACTTCTGTGAGTGAAATCTTATCCTCTTTGACCACATTTGAAATCAAAATTTTAGCAGAAGCGGTTCCGATATGACCCGTCAATAAATTTTCTGCAAACTTTATAAATCGAGCATCAGCGGTTGTTACATCTTTATCTATATTGTATTTTAAATTAAAAATAGAAAGTGCTCTTTTAGTTTTAGCTTCACCAAGAAAACGAAGTAATACTTTTTGAATATCTGATATATAAGCCGTTCCTTTCCAAACAAAAGCATCTTCGTGGTTGGAATTGTATTTATCAATATCAACAAACATTTCAGCATAATTTCGTTCTCTGTAATTTCCTTTAAAACTAACAGAAATTGCAAAATAGGAAATTGTATTAAAAAATAAACTCCAAAAAACAGCGTGAGGAATGGGTTGCAAATAATCCAAACCAAAAAGCTGGAAAGGTTTTAATAGTGCAATTCCCCAAGGACCATTTTGAATAAATTGATTGGTTGAATCAGAAATTCCAATGGCATAAGGAACCAAAAGTGTGTAAATACAAATTAAAAAACCAATTATAATTCCTGTAACGGCACCTTGTTTTGAACCTCTTCTCCAAAATAATGCACCAAAAAAAGAAGGTGCTAATTGTCCAACAATTACAAAGGAAACGAGTCCAATGGATACTAATGAATAATCTAAAATAAAAACCCTGTAAATGGCATACCCTAATATAATAAGAATGAAAATACCAACTTTTCGACTGTTTAAAATCCGTTTACTATTCTTCTCTGGGGATGAATTTTGCAATGAACCGATAAACCCGTAAGGAATTAAAAAGTTATTACTAACCATTGTAGAAAGTGCTATTGAGGAAACAATAATCATAGAAATTGCTGCTGAAAAACCTCCTAAAAACACCAAAATAGTCAAGAAATTATTGTTGAAAAATTGAGGTATTAATAATGAATACGTATCAGAATTCATTCCTTTTCCTTGAAAAAGTATGTTTCCGCCCCAAGCAATTGGGAATACAAAAATATTAAACAGTAACAAATACAAAGGAAAAAGCCACATTGCAGTTTTAATATGTGATTCTTTATTATTTTCTACAATTGCAGTATGAAATTGTCGTGGTAATAAAAAAACGGCAAACATTGAAAGCAAGCAAAGAAAAAACCAATTGATTCCTTTTTCCAAACCACCAATCGTATTTTTAGCTTCAAAACCTTCTAAAACAGAAGCTTTAGTATAAATATCTCCAAAACCATCATAAACAAAATATGTAACATAAATTCCAATAACAAGGAAGAAAACCAATTTTATTATCGATTCTAATGCAACAGCAGTAACAATTCCTCGTCTTTTTTCGGAAGCATCCGCATATCTTGTTCCATAATAGGAAGCAAATAATGCTAATGCAATGCAAACAAATGTAGTTGTATCGGTAAAAACATTTGAACTTGAAGCAGTTTTAGTTACTAAGTGAAAGGTTTCTGAAATAGATTTTAATTGCAATGATATATAAGGTAGAATTCCAACAACGCAAACAAATGTAACTAATGCTCCTAAAAACCGACTATTTCCGTATCGTAAGGATATGAAATCGGCAATACTAGAAATTTTATTTACTCTTGAAATACGAATGATTTTTCTGAGAATTAGCAACCAAAGTGGAATAATGATAATTGGTCCTAAATAAATAGGTAGGTAATTTAAACCAGAATCTGCAGCAACTCCAATACTTCCGTAATATGTCCAAGCAGTGCAGTAAACTGCTAAGGAAAATGAATAAATGTAAGGGTTATTTGTCCATTTTG
>CANINJ010000094.1 GCA_947468985.1 Bacteroidota bacterium | reverse complement strand
GATATTAAAACTACTTTCAAAGACGTTGCTGGACTTGAAGGAGCAAAAGAAGAGATACAAGAAATTGTAGAATTTCTGAAAAACCCAGAAAAATATACCAATCTTGGAGGTAAAATTCCAAAAGGAGCACTTTTAGTTGGTCCTCCTGGAACAGGAAAAACATTATTGGCGAAAGCTGTAGCTGGAGAAGCACAAGTACCATTTTTCTCTTTGTCTGGTTCAGATTTTGTGGAAATGTTTGTTGGTGTTGGAGCTTCAAGAGTTAGAGATTTGTTCAAACAAGCGAAAGAAAAAGCACCTGCTATTATCTTTATTGATGAGATTGATGCTGTTGGTAGAGCACGTGGAAAAAGCAATATGTCTGGAGGAAATGACGAGCGTGAAAATACACTAAATCAGTTGCTTACAGAAATGGATGGTTTCGGAACCAATTCAAATGTAATTGTATTAGCCGCAACCAATAGAGCCGATGTTTTGGATAAAGCATTGATGCGTGCGGGTCGATTCGACAGACAAATATTTGTAGATTTACCAGATGTTCGCGAAAGAAAAGAAATTTTTGATGTTCATCTAGCACCTTTGAAAAAAGTGGAAGGTTTAGATACTGACTTTTTAGCAAAACAAACCCCTGGATTTTCAGGAGCAGATATTGCAAATGTGTGTAATGAAGCAGCTTTAATTGCTGCAAGACACAACAAAACTGCTGTTGATAAACAAGATTTCCTTGATGCTGTTGATAGAATTGTCGGTGGATTAGAAAAGAAAAACAAAATTGTAACCCCTGAAGAAAAAAGAGCAATTGCAGTTCACGAAGCTGGTCACGCAACCGTAAGTTGGATGCTTGAACACGCAGCACCATTAATAAAAGTAACTATTGTTCCTCGCGGACAAAGTTTAGGTGCAGCTTGGTATTTGCCAGAAGAACGTTTAATTGTTCGTCCTGATCAAATGCTTGATGAAATGTGTGCAACAATGGGCGGAAGAGCTGCTGAAAGAGTCATTTTTGATAAAATTTCTACAGGTGCTTTAAGTGATTTAGAAAAAGTTACCAAACAAGCCAGAGCAATGGTAACGGTTTATGGATTGAATGAAAAAATTGGTAATATCACTTATTATGATTCGTCAGGGCAAAGTGAATATAACTTTTCAAAACCATATTCTGAAGATACTGCAATGATAATTGACAAAGAAATTTCATTATTGATTGAAGGACAATATCAAAGAGCGATTCAAATTCTAAATGAAAATAAAGATAAATTGAATTTATTAGCCGATATTTTAATTGAAAAAGAGGTTATTTTCAAGGATGATTTAGAAGCGATTTTCGGAAAAAGAACTTTTGACAAAAATTTAAGTGAAGAAACTTCACTCTAAAATATACTTTTTTACAATTTTTTTAAAAAATCTTAATTCAAAAATGCTTTTGAATTAAGATTTTTTTATCTTTGGATGTTTTGTATAAACAAACTAAATATTTTAAGCTATAATATGAGTCTTTTTAGAAAATTTTTTGGTTCTGGTGAGGAATCCTCAGAAGAGGAAAGCCATAGTGAATTCAACCGATCAGCATCAGACTTATCATTACCTGTTGATGAAAGATTTACATTTAACTTCAAAAAAAATGGAGGTAAATTTTTATATTGTGAAAATCTTGGTGAAGTTAAAGAACACTTTGAAAACATTTTAGAAGAAAATGATTGGTTCGAATCTGAAGTTTTATGCTTTGACCCAGCTCTTTATAGCATGTTAGATGATAACAAACTGACTTACGAAAAACCCTCAAATCCTAAATTTCTATTAGCTACTTGTGAAAATTTGATTGCTGAAGAAGGTTCAATCTTGTTTTCATCAAACCAGATTAAACAAAACAAACCAAACGAATTACCTACAAACATTATCATTTTAGCAACTACAAGTCAAATTGTGGAAAGTACAAGTGATGGACTTCGTATGATTAAGAAAAAATACGAAAAAGACTATCCTACAAATATTACGACTATTAAATATTTCGAAAAAGTAAAAGAAGAAGATTTCTTGCACTATGGAAGTTCAGCAAAAAATCTTTATTTATTGCTTTTAGAGGATTTATAAGATGCGCGAAACTCTAATAAGATTATTATCGGGAATTATTTACGTTGTTCTATTAATAGAAGCTTCGTCCTATTCTTTAAATAGTTTTCTGATTTTATTTGGAGTATTTCTACTAATTACAGTCTTTGAATTTTGTTCACTTTTAAATCTAAATAAAATTTTACCAATACTAATTGCGGCAGTAAGTTATTCTTTGTTTTCCTATTTCTATGTCAGTGAAATCAATGAAATTCTAATATTAATCGCAACATTATTCGTCTCTATTAAATGTGTTTTATTCCTATTTAGCGACAAAAAACAAAATTCAGACATTTATCAAAAATATGTATACCTAATTGGATATATAATTCTCCCATTTATATTAATTACTAAAATTCCTTTGGGAGTTCGAGGTTTTAATCCTAAAATTATCATTGGTATTTTTATTTTAATTTGGACAAATGACACCTTTGCATATATCATTGGAAAATCTATTGGAAAACACAAGTTATTTGAAAAAATATCCCCTAAAAAAACCATAGAAGGCTTTGTCGGTGGAGTTTTATTTGCAGTTCTTGCAGGCTATATCATTTCAAAATATTACACAGAAAGCACTACTTTTATTTGGTTAATAATTGCTGTAATAGCAGGTATATTTGGAACAATTGGAGATTTAGTTGAGTCTAAATTCAAGAGAATCGCTGGCGTAAAAGACAGTGGAAAAATAATGCCTGGGCATGGCGGAATTCTCGACCGATTGGATAGCGTAATCTTTGTCGCGCCATTTGTATTCTTGTTTTACAAGATTTTAAGTTATACTTCTTAATTCAAGAATTTTCCGAAAAACCTACCTCTTCCCTATTTCCACAATTTCCAAATCCTTAATTTTATCGCCATCAATCACAAATCGAAGCATCGTTCGCATTTGGTGAAAACCACTAATTCCAGCCGCACCCGGATTCATATGCAACAAATTATTTTTCTTATCAAAGATAACTTTCAATATATGTGAATGCCCACAAATAAATAATTTAGGTGGATTTGCAGTCATTTCAACCTTCAAATTCGGATTGTATTTCCCCGGATAACCGCCAATATGCGTAATCCAAACATCCACGCCCTCACACATAAATCGGTTGTGCAACGGAAATTCCATTCGGGCTTTATCATCGTCAATATTCCCAAAAACACAACGCAAAGGCTTCAATTTTTTAATCGTATCCGTAACAAGCAAATCCCCAATATCGCCTGCATGCCAAACCTCATCGACAAGATGAACGTATTTCAAAATCGTTTCATCAATGTGACTGTGCGTATCAGAAAGCAATAGTATTTTTTTCAAAATTGTTTTTTTTGGAGCTATTTCCAGCTTTCCGCTTCAATCTTTTTGTTTTTGAAAATAAAAACAAAAAGGATTTCCGCTGCAATCTGGGCTATGATTTTGTGGTAAAATTAAACATTCCAATTCCAAATAAAAAATCAAATTCAACCTTTGTAACTTTAACTATTTGCGTCCAATTCAAATTAACATTTTGTTACAAAATCAAATTAAAAAAATCCTACTTTAATAAGTATCTTTGCAACTTTGAAAACTATCAAACTTTGCGCTACTTCATAAAATTGGCATATAACGGAACTAATTATCACGGTTGGCAAATTCAACCGAATGCTTCGTCTATACAAGAAACTTTAAACGCCGCACTTTCTGTAATTTTGAATTCAGAAATTAATATAATGGGAGCTGGACGAACAGACACAGGCGTTCATGCTAAAGAAATGTTTGCTCATTTTGATTACGAACCTAAATTTGATACAGAATCTACCGTTCACAAACTCAATTCCTATCTTCCAAAAGACATCGTTATTTTTGAAATATTTGCTGTTTCTGATGAAGCGCACGCCCGTTTTGACGCAAAAAAAAGAACCTATCAATATTACATTTCAACCTACAAAGATGCTTTTTCACAAGATGGAAGTTGGTATTACCACCAAAATTTAGATCTCGATTTGATGAATCAAGCAGCGCAATTGCTATTAAATCACAACGATTTTCAATGTTTTTCAAAAGTAAATACTGATGTAAATACATTCAATTGTACAATATCTGAGGCCTATTGGAACCAAGAAAACAACCAATTAATTTTCACCATTTCCGCCGATCGCTTTCTTCGGAATATGGTTCGGGCAATTGTGGGAACGCTCGTAAATATTGGTTTACACAAAATATCATTATCCGATTTCAATACCATTATAGAAAATAAAAACAGAAACGAAGCAGGATTTTCCGTTCCAGCACAAGGTTTATACCTCACGAAAATAGAATATGATTATGTATAACGGAATAACAATTTGCAAAATCGCAGTAACAAAAATATGAAAGCTACCGCATTCGACACCACCGTTTTCAAACGGATTTTAGAATATGCCAAACCTTATAAAATGAGGTTCAACGGCGTAATTCTATTTGCAATATTTTTATCGATATTTGCTGCTTTACGCCCTTATCTATTGAAATTAACCGTTGACGACTACATAAAAACCAACGATAAAAACGGACTTTTATGGTATGTGACTTTAATGGGAATTGTCCTTATTCTTGAAGTACTTTCCAACTTTTTCTTCGTTTATTGGGCAAATTGGTTAGGACAAGACATCGTGAAAGACGTTCGTGTAAAACTCTTTAAGCACATGCTAAGTTTCCGAATGAAATATTATGACACAGCACCAGTTGGTCAGCTCATTACGCGTTCGGTTTCGGATATGGAATCTATTGCTAAAATTTTCAGTCAGGGTCTTTTTATGATTGGTAGCGATTTACTGAAAATGGTTGTAATTCTTGGTTTTATGCTCAAAGAAAACTGGCGATTAACTTGTATCGTTTTTGTAGCAATGCCCATTTTGGTCTATATCACCAGAATATTTCAACGAAAAATGCAAGTTTCCTTTGAAGAAGTTCGGAACCAAATTGCCAACCTAAATACATTTGTGCAAGAACGCGTTACGGGAATGAAAATCGTGCAGCTTTTTAATCGGGAAGATACTGAGTTTGAAAAATTCAAAGAAATCAATTCCAAACACAATAAAGCGTGGATAAAAACCATACTTTACAACTCGATTTTTTTCCCAATTGCCGATATTATTTCCTCATTTACGCTTGGTTTTATTGTGCTTTACGGAGGTTTCCAAATTTTAAACGGAGACAATTCAACCTCTTTTGGAGATATTTTTTCCTATACAATGTTCATCGGAATGTTATTCAATCCGCTTCGTCAAATTGCAGATAAATTCAACGAAATGCAAATGGGAATGATTTCTGCCAATCGTGTCTTTGAGATTTTAGATACCAAAGAACATATCCAAGACATTGGAACAATTGAAGCCCCAATTTTTGAAGGTGAAATCGAATTCAAAGACGTGCGATTCAGTTATATCGAAAATGAAGAAGTCATAAAAGGAATTAATTTAAAGGTCAAATCAGGGCAAACCATCGCTATTGTGGGTGCTACAGGTGCAGGAAAATCAACGATTATAAACCTATTAAATCGCTTTTACGAAATCAATAGCGGAACTATTTTTGTTGACAATCAAAACATTCACGACTATACTTTGGATTCCCTTCGAAAACAAATCGCAGTCGTTTTGCAAGACGTTTTCCTATTTGCAGACACCATTTTGAACAACATTACACTCAATAATCCTGATATTTCAAGAGATCAAGTATTGGCAGCAGCCAAAAAAATTGGAGTGCACGATTTTATTATGAGTTTGCCCGAAGGCTATGATTATAATGTGAAAGAACGAGGCATAATGCTATCTTCGGGACAGCGCCAATTGATTGCGTTTTTACGAGCGTATGTCAGCAATCCGAGCATTTTAATTTTGGATGAAGCTACTTCCTCAATCGATATGTATTCTGAAGAATTGATACAACGTGCCACTGAAACCATCACAACGGGACGAACTTCAATTATCATCGCACACCGTTTGGCAACCATCATCAACGCCGACAAAATTGTGGTAATGGACAAAGGAATCATTGTAGAACAAGGAACGCACCAAGAATTATTGAGCCAAAAAACAGGATTTTACAAGAATTTATACGATTCTCAGTTTATATTAAATGCTTAAATTTTGATTTGTACAATAATCAACAACTAATTGTACTTTTGCTATTATCAAATAAAAAATAATTCTTAAATTCGCATCAGAATTTTATCATAGAAAATATACGAAAATGACACGAGCTTTTGCGACTGCATTTTTATCATAATAAAATAAACAAGGAAAAAATGACACGAGCTTTTGCGACTGCATTTTTACAACTAAAAAAATAAATAAGGAAAAATGACACGAGCTTTTGCGACTGCATTTTTACCATAATAAAATAAACAAGGAAAAAATGAAATACGATATTATAGTTTTAGGAAGTGGTCCTGGTGGATATGTAACCGCAATTAGAGCCTCACAATTAGGGTTCAAAGTAGCCGTTATTGAAAAAGAAAACTTAGGCGGTGTATGTTTAAATTGGGGTTGTATTCCAACGAAAGCATTACTAAAATCGGCACAAGTTTTTGATTACCTGAAGCACGCTTCCGATTATGGTTTGACTGTTTCATCGTTTGATAAAGATTTCACAGCCGTTGTAGGACGTAGCCGAGGAATTGCTGACGGAATGAGCAAAGGCGTTCAATTCCTAATGAAAAAAAACAAAATCGATGTGATTGATGGTTTTGGAAAAATGAAACCTGGGAAAAAAGTAGCCGTTACCGCTGCCGATGGAAAAGTAACCGATTATGATGCCGATCATATCATTATTGCAACAGGAGCGCGCTCTCGAGAATTGCCAAACTTGCCACAAGACGGTGTTAAAGTAATTGGATATCGTAAAGCAATGACTTTAGAAACGCAACCAAAATCAATGATTGTGGTAGGTTCTGGAGCTATTGGAGTTGAATTTGCACACTTTTATAACGCAATGGGAACCGATGTAACCATCGTTGAATTCCTTCCAAATATTGTTCCTTTAGAAGACGAAGACATTTCTAAACAAATGGAACGTTCGAGGAAAAAAGCGGGCGTAAAAATTATGACCAATTCTTCTGTAGAAAGAATTGACACTTCAGGAGCTGGCGTAAAAGCATATGT
>CANINJ010000093.1 GCA_947468985.1 Bacteroidota bacterium | reverse complement strand
CAAATATGGTATTTTTTAATCGTTTAGCCAAAAATTCTGTGTCTCCACCCGTTAAAATTATTATAAATTTAGGATATTCACGCTGATATTGAGCAATAAAACCTTCAATTTCATTTTGAACGCCATTTAGAACTCCCGAATGTATCGCACTTGAAGTTGAATTTCCAATAAAATCGTGCTCGTCAACAGCATTTAAATTTTTTTTAAATAAATCCAAAGTCAATAATGGTAATTTTGCAGTAAAATGATGCAACGATTCGTACCTCAACCGAATTCCTGGCGAAATTGCACCGCCAAGATAATTGTCGTTTTCGTCAATAAAATCATACGTAATGCACGTTCCAGCATCAATAACCAATCGGTTTTGCTTTGGAAAATTAAAAACCGCACCACTAGCAAGAACCATTCTATCCATTCCTAAAGAATGTGGTGTTTCATATTTATTATGGAAAGGAAAAATAGAATTGTGCGTAATAAAATGAACATTCAACTGTTTTTCAAATGCTAAAAACGCTTCTTTTTGGATGTTTCCAACACTTGCAACAACTAAATCGGTTATGTTTTGATATTTATTTATAGTAAATTCAACCTGTTTTTGAAGGTCTGAACTATAAAAATCAAACCGTTCTACAAGGTTAGTTCCCTCAAAGACAGCTACTTTAATTTTAGTATTCCCAACATCAACCGCTAAAAGCATAATTTATAATTAGATGCTGCTAAGGTACGAATAGATTTTTTTTAATAATTGTTTTGTATAAATTAAAATTCGTCCTATATTTGCACCCGCGAAAGCAAGGTACCTTAGCTCAGTTGGTAGAGCAATGGACTGAAAATCCATGTGTCCCTGGTTCGAACCCTGGAGGTACCACGAAAAACATCCCTAATCACTTATAAATTAAGTAGTTAGGGATTTTTTGTTTTTGGGCGTACCCTCGTTTTGAACGTTATTGCTTAGAATGAAGCAATCGTTAAACTCGGTCGGGTGTTCCGTTGCAAGTCCTCGCCAAATTCCGCTTCGCTGCACTTGTCTGTGGGCTTTTCACTTCACCCCCTCACGCAAGCTTCAGATTTTAGAATCCCACAAATTACCGTTTTGTCATGATGAACTTGTTTAAGCATCCAAATGAAATTGAAAATAGAATCTGAAATAAATTCAGATTGACAAAAAAACAATATAAACTTCTTAGATGGGTAGATTTAGATTCTCGAAAGCAAGTTTGTAATCTTTATTAATCATTTATTTTTTGATAAAAAGCTCTCAGAATTGAAAACGCTTTCTTCTTATTTCCATCGTTTGATATCAAGCCTTTTCTGTTATATCCATCCTGAATTCCAGGAAGCAGTCTTCTTGGTGATCGGAAATCAACTAATATCCAAGGGCTTATTCCACAGATATTTGGAATTTTCCCAATCATTTTTAAATTTTGAATGTATAAATGTTCTTGGAATTCCTCTGTCCAACGTTCCGTTTTATCACCATGAAATCCCTGCTTTGCATCGCCTCCAAATTCTGAAACTATAACCGGTTTGTTATATTTTGAAGTCCATTGAATCTTTTCAGCATCTTCTAAATCTCCTCCATACCAACCTAAATATTCATTAAATGAAACGATATCCAAGTTTTCAGCAATTGGATCATCAACATAATTATTTAGATTTTCACTTTTGGTTAATAAGGCAGCGCTTATCAAACGAGTGGAATCTAATGTCTTTGCTTTTGATATGAGATTGTTAACAAACGCATTTCGTTGGTCTGAAACTGGGGTTTCATTTGCCACAGACCAAATAATCGTAGAACATCTATTTTTATCTCGATTTATCATTCCTGCCAATTGATTTTCTGCATTTTTATAGGTTTCTGGACTTAAGAAATCAATTGTCCAATACACAGGAATTTCTTCCCAAACCATCAAACCGATTTTATCAGCCAATCGGATCATATTTTCGTTGTGCGGATAATGTGCCAATCGCACATAATTGCAATCCAATTCCTTTGCCCAAGTCAATAATCGAATGGCATCGGCTTCTGAATTGGCTCTTCCTCCTTTGTCATTTTCCTCATGAATAGAAATTCCCTTTAAGAAAATTGATTTACCATTTAATAAAATTTTTGCGTTTTGTGTTTCAATAGTTCGGAAACCAATATTATCCTTGAGGATTTGGTTTTCATATTCTACGTAAACATCGTATAATTTTGGACTTTCAGGTGACCAATATTTAATGTTTTTATTGATAATTTCAAAATTAACACTTCCGTTTGCGTCAATTTTTCCTTTATATTTAATGCTAAGTTTCGGAATTTTGATGCATACAAATTCAGCATTTTTATCAAAATTATTAATCTTTACAAATCCTGATATAGTATTTTTTTCTCCTTTTTTGATTTGAATCATATAATCTTGAACGAACGATTTTGGTTCTTCAATCAAGATAACATCGCGGGTAATTCCACCGTAATTGAACCAATCTGTATTTAATGTTGGAACTGCTTCTTTATGCCTGACATTATCAACTTTTACAACTAAAAAATTGTCTTTAGCTTTAATAATGGATGAAATTTCGAAATTAAACGCTGTAAAACCTCCTTCATGAATTCCTAATTTCACACCATTAAGATATACCTCAGCTTTATAATTTACGGCTCCAAAATAAACAAAAAGACGTTTGTTTTCCTTAATTTCATAATCAAATGATTTCTTGAACCAAACAGTTCCTTCATAATAAAACAACATGGGGTCTTGTGAATTCCAATCTCCAGGAATTATCATCGAAGGTGATTTATCAAAATCAAATTCTACTAATTCTTGCTTATTTTGGGCGTGGTAATTATTAAAAAATGCAGCTTTTTGAAAACTTCTTTGTTGGTCATAAGCATCATAATGAAAACTATAATATCCGGTTTCGTATGGGTCTATAATATAATTCCACTCGCCATTCAATGAAGTTGTCGTTTGGTTTTTTACATTCGGAATTAGTTCTTGCGAAAAGCCCAACAAAGAGAAAATGACTGTTAAAAACCCTAGATATAGCTTCTTCTCCATGTTTTTTATTTTAAAGGAATAATTTCATATTTTTCGAAAGTTGTTTTTAATTGAAAATTATCCGAGCGAAAAGGTTCGGCGGGAAATCCTTCTAAATTAAATAAATTACACCTTGAAGCATCTGCAATCCAACCAAAACGAACAAATAAAGGTTTAATAACATCTTCACAAGAAAGAATTATTTTATTTTCCTTGAGTAATCCAATTGCAGAATAAAAAACTTGTTCGGCTCCTGCAACTTCGAATCCATAAATAATATTTGAATTGTTTAGAGAGGTCAATCCAGAGCCAATATTCTCAAAAGTAACAATCGCTTTTGTTTCCCGATTTTCAAAAGATTTAAAAGTTGGCCCTTTACAAATCATTTTTTGATTGTATAAATTATTTAAAGCTATTGAAGCCAATCTTTTTCCAACTTCTTGTTTGTTTGTTGGATGTATGCTAGCTGGAGTTCCTATATCAGTGGTAATTACCATGCCCGTATTTGGTGTTGTTAATGCGTTGGTTTGTGCTTCTCGAAGTTCTGCCCACGGACATCCTTCATTGCTATTTCCTTTATTGGTGAACGATGCTAATTGCACAAAATAAAAAGGGAATTCAGATTCCCATTTTGAACGCCAATCATTTATCAATAATGGAAATGCTTTGTTATATTGATACGCCCTTGGTACGTTTGATTCGCCTTGATACCAGATTACGCCTTTAAATGCAAATGGAATTAAAGGGTTTATCATGGCGTTGAAACATAAGGACGGGAATTCATTTTCATTAATGCCTTTTTTGATTGATTCTACTTGAAATTTCCATAAACCCGAAAGAACTTTTTGATTCTTTTCAAATACTAATTTTAATGCAGTTGGCTCTCCATAAATTCCTCCACCTCCACCATTATCGACCACTCGAATTGCAATACTATTATCTCCTTCTTTTAGAATCCCTATTGGAATTTCATATGTTCTTTTTGTATCCCAGCCGTTCGTTTCTCCTATTTTTATTCCATTTATGTAAGTTATATCATTGTCATCAATTGCGGGTATTTCAAGTGTACCCTTTTCTTCTAGTTCCTTTTTTGAAATAGTAATATGTTTTCTTAACCAAACAATCCCATCAAAATTCCCAAGACTTTGTTCTTCCCAAATTCCCGGCTGAGTTAATTCAGGCCAATTCGTGTCGTCGAATAAAAGGTCTTTAAAAAGCAGATTGTTTTGATTTGAAAATTTAGAGTTTTCAATCTTTTCAATTCGATTTTGTTCTTTTATTAATTTATTTTCTAATATGCTATTGAGATCAATCTTTGGCATCTGAACCATCATTTCTTTGAATTCATCATTAGACTCAAACCCTTCCCGACTTATCCAAGTTTCAATATTTTTTCCTCCCCAAGTGGCATTAATTAAACCAATAGGTACATGTAATTTTTCCTGAAGTTGTTTTGCATAATAATACCCAATCCCTGTGAAATCAGCAACTGTTTCAGGGGAACAGACCTTCCAAGTTGCCTTTTTGAAATCGGGATTTGGAACAGAATTAATTTCTTTTGGGATTTTTATTTGTCGAATATTTGAAAAGGTGGCGTTTTCAATTTCGCTTTTTGCATTGTCTGATTGGCCTACAGTCCATTCCATATTAGATTGACCACTGCAAATCCAGACTTCTCCAACCAATATGTTTTTTATTTGAATTGTGGATTCGTTTTTTATTGTTAGTTCATATGGTCCGCCTTCCATTTCATCTTCCAAATGAATACTCCACTTTCCGTTTTTATCGGCTTTTGTAATTTTTGTTTGATTGTGAAAGGTAACTATAATTTCATCATTTGCTTTAGCAGAACCCCAAACTGGAATTTTTACATTTCTTTGCAAAACCATATTATCAGAAAAAATGGATGCTACGGAAAACTGAGCTTGTAATGTATTTACAAAACAGAAAAGCAATGCCAAAATGGAATTTCTGATTTTCATTTATTTTACCAATTCAAAACTGTCTTTCAGGCGAATATCCGCAGAGGACGGCCCAATCATTATGTCAAAATCCCCAGGTTCTGATTTGAATTGTAACTTATCATTATAAAAAGACAATTTTTGATTGTCAATTAGGAACTTGATTGTTTTGGTTTCGCCAATTGCTAACTTGATTTTTTGAAAATCTTTCAGCTCTAAAATAGGTCGCACAACTGAACCTACTTTGTCTCTCAAATACAATTGAACTACTTCTTCTCCAGCAACTTTTCCAGTATTGGAAATGGTTACGGCAACTTCAATTGTTTCGGTTGCTTTCATTTTATTTTTGGATAATTTCAAATTTGAATACTCGAAAGTAGTATAGCTTAATCCGAAACCGAAAGGAAATTTCGGGGAATTTGGCAAATCAATATAGGCAGATTTATAGATTTTATCTTCATTTATAGACGGTCTTCCTGTATTGAAATGATTATAAAATATCGGGATTTGACCTTCTTCACGGGGGAAAGTCATAGGCAATTTCCCTGACGGATTGTAATCGCCAAACAAAACATCGGCGATGGCATTTCCAGCTTCGGAGCCCAACCACCACGTGTAAAGTAGCGCAGGAACAGCATCGGCGGTTTGGTTAAAAATTAACGGACGACCCGCATTTATTAAAACCACAATGGGTTTTCCAGTGGCTTGAAGGGCTTTGACCAAATCTTCTTGAACGCCTGGCAAATGAAGATTGCTCTTGCTTTTAGCCTCGCCACTCGTATTCCAGCTTTCGCCAATACTTAAAATCACGACATCAGATTGATTGGCAATTGCTATTGCTTCGGCAAAACCTTCTTTGTTTTGAGAAGATATATCACAGCCTTTTGCATATAAAAGCGTGGTGTTTTTATCAATTTTATTTTTGATTCCTTCCCATTGAGAAACGATATAAGTTGAATCGATATTTTTTAAATCAACTGCCCAAAAACCATGATTGGCTCTTTTTAATTTTACCATTGGTCCAATAAACGCAATTGTTTTGGTGGTTTTAGAAAGTGGCAATATTGCATTCTCATTTTTCAATAAAACAATACTTTTTGCTGCAATTTCTCTGGCACTTTTTGTATGTTCTGGATTATTAAGCGCCGCTTGTTCTCGATCAGGATTGCAATATTTATAGGGGTTTTCAAACAATCCTAATTCAAATTTTTTGCGTAAAATTCGTTTTACAGCATCGTCAATTAGCGCCATTGAAACCTTTTTTTCTTTGACTAATTGTGCTAAATTATTTCTGTAAGCGTTGCTTTCCATATCCATATCGCTTCCGGCAGTTATTGCCGAAAGTGCGGCTTCTTTACTGTCTTTTACATATCCGTGATTGATCATTTCACCGATAGAACCCCAATCAGAAACTACAAAACCTGTGAATTTCCATTTTCCTTTTAGAATATCTCTTTGCAAATAGCGATTTCCAGTTGCGGGAATTCCATTTAAATCATTAAAAGAATTCATAAAAGTTGCCGCACCAGCATCCAAAGCTGCCTTGAACGGCGGAAGATAGGTTTCCCAAAGCATTCTTTCGCTCATGTCAACTGAGTTATAATCGCGTCCGCCAACGGCAGCACCGTAAGCAGCAAAATGTTTGACACACGCCATAACCGAATTGACGTCGCCCAATTTTCCTTGAAACCCTTTTACTCTTGCAAAGGCAATTTTAGACCCTAAATAGGTATCTTCTCCTGCACCTTCCATTACTCGTCCCCAACGAGGATCACGAGAAATGTCAACCATTGGCGCAAATGTCCAATGAATTCCTGATGCCGAAGCTTCTGTAGCAGCAATTCTTGCAGATAATTCTATTGCAGATAAATCCCAGCTTGCGGCTTCCGCCAATGGAATTGGAAATGTGGTTTTATAGCCGTGAATTACATCTTGACCAAATAACAACGGAATTTTCAATCGGGATTGCATTGCTAATTCTTGATATTGACACGTATATTTTGAACCTAAAATATTAAGCATCGAACCTAATAAACCTTGTTTAATCTCTGACTGTTTGTTAGGATTAATAGTAATTGGACCGGTTGCGGCGTTGTCGCCCGAATATTGATTGAGTTGTCCGATTTTTTCTTCAATCGTCATTTTCTTGAGTAAGGCATTGACTTTTTCATCAATTGCTTTTTGTTGAGAAAAACAGAGTAGTGATGAGAAAAATAGAATATAAATTAGGCTTATTTTGTTTATCATTTGGGGGTTTTGAAATT
>CANINJ010000092.1 GCA_947468985.1 Bacteroidota bacterium | reverse complement strand
TTATTGAAGTTGATGTTACCAATATTTGGAAATGGCGTGAGAAAAATAAAAATGCTTTTGAAAAAAGAGAAGGGGAGAAGTTGACTTTTACTCCAATTTTTATGGAAGCTGTTGCCAAAGCATTGAAAGATTTCCCAGGAATGAATATTTCTGTTGATGGTGATTATATCATTAAAAAGAAAAACATCAACCTAGGAATGGCAGCTTCTTTGCCAAATGGAAACTTGATTGTTCCAGTTATAAAAAATGCCGATCAGTTGAATTTAGTTGGTATGGCAAAAGCCGTTAACGATTTAGGAAACCGTGCAAAAGCTGGAAAATTAAAACCAGACGACACGCAAGGAGGAACATATACTGTTACAAACGTTGGTACTTTTGGAAGTGTTTTCGGAACACCAATCATCAACCAACCGCAAGTTGGGATTTTAGCATTGGGAGCAATTCGTAAAGTTCCTGCTGTAATTGAAACCCCAGAAGGTGATTTTATTGGTATTCGTAATAAAATGTTCTTATCTCACAGTTACGATCACCGCGTTGTAGATGGTGCGCTTGGAGGAAGTTTTGTAAAACGCGTAGCCGATTATTTAGAAGCTTTTGATATCAATAGAGAGTTTTAATAACTTAAAATTTCATATAATTAATGACCTCAATCGAGGTCATTTTTTTTGGTTTATAATTAACGAATTTATATTTTAATATTTGTAAATTAGTGTAAATCAAATATATAGAAATTATGAAAACAATAAAACTTATTTTTTTACTATTGATTTTGTTTGTTTCAAATGTAAATTTTGCTCAATTTGGAACTCTTGACACTTCATTTGGAAGAGGCGGAATTGTAATAACCTCTTTTAATGGTTTCGATGCTGTCGTTCAGTCCTTATTGTTTCAGCCCGACAAGAAAATTATCGCAGGTGGTTCAGTTACCAAAAGTGGAACGACTCAATTTAGTTTGGCAAGGTATAATTCTGATGGTAATCTTGATGAAACATTCGGAAATTTAGGACAAGTAATTACCGAATATCCTGAGTTGATGGTAATGACTTCAATGGCTTTGCAGTCTGACGGCAAGATTATTGAAGCTGGAAATTTGTACAATTCAAGCGTTTCGATTTCCCGTTTTGTTTTAGTCAGATATGATAGCAATGGAATTTTAGACACTTCCTTCGGTATTGATGGGCGAGTAATTACAAATATAAGTGACAAATTAGACAGAATTGCGTCGATACTAATTCAAAATGACGGGAAAATTATTGCTTCTGGTGCCACTTCGGATGAGGCAACTTATAGCGATTTTGCAATGGTTAGATATAATTCTGATGGGACTTTAGATACTAGTTTTGGGAACAATGGAGTTGTAGTTACATCCATAAAATCTTGGGATTATGCAAATGCAATTACCACTCAAAATGATAATGAATTAATTATTGCAGGCGCAACTTCCAAAGATTTCGATTTGACTTTAGGCTTTGATTATAATTTTTCCGTGGCAAAATTTGATAAATATGGGGTTTTAGACCCAACTTTTGGAGATGCTGGTTTTTTAATATTTGGTTCACCTGATGCCAATGAAAAAGCACTTTCCGTAAAAGTTTTGTCTGATGGAAAAATTGTCCTAGCGGGCGAAAACCACAGTTCAAAATATGCGTTTATGCTTGCGCAGCTATTACCAAATGGTAACTTAGACGCTTCTTTTGGTAATAATGGAGTGGTGCTAAATGGCTTGTCAAATGAGTTTATCGAAAGCGTAGCAATGCAAATTGACGGGAAATTTCTAATAACAGAATACAATGGAACTGGTGGATGTTGCAGTGCCAATATCAAATTAATTCGGTTTTTGGAAGACGGAAATTTCGACCCAACTTTTGGAATAGATGGAATAGTTACTACCGATTTTTTAAACGAAAATAATCAAGCCAATTCAATCGTAATTCAAGATGATGGAAAAATTGTAATTGGCGGTATTTCGGGAAATCAAATTCATTCAGATTACGGTTTAGCTCGTTTTAATTCAGAATTAGTATTGTCAACTCCAGTTAATCAAGTTGTAAATAATACTTTTTTAGCCTATCCAAACCCTGTTAATCAAAGTATGAATTTAGATTTTAATCTCAAAGAATCTCAAAAATTAGATGTCGATTTGTTTAATATTAATGGCGTGAAAGTGGCTAATTTGCTAAATAACAAGGAATTTCCATTGGGTTACACTTCTCAAAAAATTACCCTTCCCGAAACCTTATCCAAAGGCGTATATTTTCTTTCCATTTCCAACGGTACCTTTCTTTCCAACGTGAAAATCGTGAAATAACACCAAAATCCATCGGTTTTAAATCGGTGGGTTTTGTTTTTTTAGAAGCACCATTTTCGGCATTTTTTCAATTGTAATTCCTGCTGTCCATTGCAATCCACGAGATTGCTTCGTGCCTCGCAATGACGTGGGATTTCCATTTCCATCAGGGCTAAATTTAAATTCATTTTCTTTCTTTAAATGTATTTTTATTCTGTATTATAAAAGTATATTTGTAGCACTAAATAATAAAAATGGAATTAAATTTAACAAGACCAATTTGCTTTTTTGACCTCGAAACCACAGGAATTGATGTTGCAAAAGATAGAATTGTTGAAATAGCGGTATTCAAAGTTTTTCCTAATGGAAATAAAGAAAGTAAAACGTGGTTGGTGAATCCTACCATTCCAATTCCTTGGCAAACTACAGCCGTCCACGGAATTACAAATGAAAAAGTTGCCAACGAACCAACATTCAAAGAATTGTCGTCGGTGATTTATAATATGATAAAAGACAGCGATTTGGCAGGTTACAATTCCGATCGATTTGATATTCCATTATTAGCAGAAGAATTGCTGCGTGCAGGTGTTGACTTTGATATGAAAGGACGCGTTTCTGTTGATGTTCAAACGGTTTTTCATAAAAAAGAAGAACGAACTTTGAGTGCGGCATTAAAATTTTATTGTGGCGAAAACCTTATAAACGCTCATTCTGCAGAAGCCGATACAATGGCAACATACGAGATTTTGAAAGCACAATTGGATCGGTATTCGGATTTGGATAATGATATGAAATCATTGTCGGAATTCACAACCAGAAAAAGATTGGCTGATTTTGCAGGAATGATTGCTTTTGATGACGATGATGAAGAGATTTTTGCTTTTGGAAAACACAAAGGTGTTAAAGTGAATAAGGTTTTGGACACTGAACCGGGATATTATAGTTGGATTCAAAATGCTGATTTCCCTTTATATACCAAGAAAGTTTTAACTGCAATAAAGTTGCGAAAACTAAATACGAAATAAGAATCGGATTTGTGATTATATCTCAAATTCCATAGCCCCGATAGTAGTGGAAATCCTGCGCTTTTTAGCGCAGATTGAAACGGATAGCGGGAAATAGCTTCAAAAAAATGAAAATAATTTGCATCGGTAGAAATTACACCAAACATATTGAGGAATTGCAGAACGAGCGACCTGATGAACCAGTGGTTTTCATGAAGCCTGATTCGGCAGTTTTGTTGCGGCAACATCCGTTTGTAATTCCAGAGTTTTCGGAAGATATTCATCACGAATTGGAAATAATTGTGAAAATTAATAAAGTTGGGAAGTACATTGATGCCAAATTTGCGCATAAATATTACGATGAAATTGGCGTTGGAATTGATTTTACAGCGAGAGATTTGCAGCAAAAATTGAAAGACAAAGGGTTGCCGTGGGAAAAAGCCAAAGCATTTGACGGTTCAGCGGTAATTGGTGACTTTATGCAGAAAAGTACTTTTAATTCGTTAGAAAATCTTACATTTGAATTGACAAATAACGGGGTGACGGTCCAAAAGGGAAATACTAGTTTTATGTTGTGGAAAATTGATGAGCTTATTGCGTATGTTTCTCAATATTTCACGTTAAAAATTGGTGATATAATTTTCACAGGAACGCCTGAAGGAGTTGCTGCTGTTCGTCCAGATGATATATTAGAAGGTTTTTTAGAAGGAAATAAACTGTTTAGAATTCAAGTAAAATAATGGCAATACATTATAATTTAGCGAAAGTTTATGCAATTTCAGAAAATGATCCTGAATTTGTACAGCAAATAATACGGTTATTTGTCACGGAAATCCCGTTGGATTTAGCGCATATAAAACAAGGTATTGAAGATAAAAATCATCAGCAATGCTATGAATTTGCTCATAAAATAAAACCGTCTTTGGATTTATTGAGCTTGAATTTAGCTTTAGAAGAAATGCTACAAATAGAAGTTTGGGCAAAATCGGACGGCAAAAAGAAAGAAATTAAAGAAATATTTAAAAGTGTTTCGCATCAAATTGAGAAAGCAATAAAAGAAATTAAGAAAGATTTCAATTTGCAAATGACCAATACATAATCCCCAACAACACTAAACTTTATCAATGAAAGCAACCATAGTTACTATTGGAGACGAAATCCTAATAGGTCAAATTGTCGATACCAATTCTGGTTTTATAGCAAAATCATTAGATAAAATTGGCGTAGAAATTCACGAAATGATTTCTATTAGCGATAATAAAAATCATATTTTAGAAACGTTTTCAAAACTTCAAAATCAAGTCGATTTAGTTGTTATAACTGGCGGACTTGGACCTACAAAAGACGACATTACCAAACACACATTCTGCGAATATTTTGAAGATAAATTGGTTAGAAACGAAGCCGTTGAAAAACACGTTATCGATTTAATTGAACGTGCGATGAAGCGTCCAGCCTCACAAATGAACAAAGATCAAGCTTTGGTTCCGTCAAAATGTATCGTGCTTCACAACCAAGTGGGAACCGCCCCAGGAATGTGGATGAAAAAAGAAAATACCGTTTATATTTCGTTGCCCGGCGTGCCTTACGAAATGAAATATATCGTTGAAAACGAAATTATCCCCAAAATCGTAAAAGAATATGAGCGTCCGTATATTATCCATAAAACTATTATGACGTATGGACAAGGCGAAAGTTTGGTGGCAGAACGCATCGAAAATTGGGAAAATAATTTACCTGAATTTATAAAATTGGCGTATTTGCCAAGTCCGGGAAGAGTGCGTTTGCGACTTTCAGCACGTGGAACCGATAAAGAATTTTTAGAACAAAAAATAGCCAAAAATGTACTTTCATTATCTAAGATAATTGGCGATATTATTGTTGGTTTTGATGGAGATGAAACTATAGAAGTAATTTTAGGACGCTTATTATTAGATAAAAAGATGACATTGGCAACAGCCGAAAGTTGCACGGGTGGAAAAATCGCACAAGTGATAACCTCTGTTTCTGGTGCTTCAAAATATTTCAAAGGAAGCGTGGTAAGTTACGCTACGGAAACAAAAATTTCAGTTCTTGGACTTTCGGAACAACTCATAAAAGAACATTCGGTGGTGAGTTTTGAAGTGGCAAAAGCGATGGCAATAGCAGTGAAAAAATTGATGAAATCGGATTATGCAATTGCCACAACTGGAAACTCAGGACCAACAAAAGGAGACGGAAAAGCCGAAATCGGAACTGTTTTCATCGCAATTGCAACACCAACCGAAGTTATTGTCGAAGAATTTGATTTTGGTCAACCCCGTGAAAAAGTGATAGATAGAGCCGTAAATAAGGCTTTTGAAATGCTGCAAAAAGAAATTTTGAAAAATCTACTTTAATAATTTTGTATTATAGGTTTATTTTTTGTTTCTTTGCACCCTGATTTTGAATAACGATAAAAGATAAGCATAATGTCAAGAGTTTGTGACCTTACGGGTAAAAAAGCAATGGTAGGAAATAATGTTTCCCACGCTATGAATAAAACTAAAAGAAAGTTTTCTGTAAACTTACTAAAAAAGCGTTTTTATCTTCCTGAAGAAGACAGATGGATTACTCTTAGAGTAGCCGCATCTACAATAAAAACTATCAACAAAAATGGAATCGCTGCAGTTTTGAAAAAAGCACAAGCAGGTGGATTTATTAAATAATCCTCTCGAAATTCGAGAAGAATAATCATACAAAATGGCAAAGAAAGGTAACAGAATTCAGGTAATTTTAGAATGTACAGAACACAAAACTTCAGGTGTTCCAGGAACTTCTAGATACATTACAACTAAGAACAAAAAAAATACACCAGATAGATTAGAAATTAAAAAATTCAATCCAATCTTGAAACGCGTAACAGTTCACAAAGAAATTAAATAATTAGAAGCTAAAAAGTTTCAAATAAAACATAATTAGTCATGGCAAAGAAAACCGTAGCAACATTACAGACAGCCTCAAAAAGATTGTCTAAAGCCATCAAAATGGTAAAATCTCCAAAAACTGGCGCATATACATTCGTAGAATCTATTATGACTCCAGAATTAGTTGACGAATTCTTGAAAAACAAGTAATTTTCAACAACATTATATAGAAAAGCTACTTTCATTCGGAAGTAGCTTTTTTATTTTTTATATTTACACCATAAATTTTTTAGGAGCGAATTTGCAGTGCTTTTCAACCAATACAATTCCCGCTGTTCGCAGTATTTTTTTTGTTACAACTTTCGGTTTTCACATCAAAATTCCGACAAACAAAAATGATACTTGCTGCCATCGGGGCTACTGGAGCAATCATTTTCTGATTCTGAAATTTTTGGATTTTTAAAATCAAACCTCGAAATATCGAGTGTAAAAAGTAAATAAAAATGAGTTTTTTTAAAAAATTATTCTCGTCAGAAAAAAAAGAAACGTTAGACAAAGGATTAGAACAATCTAAAACTTCTTTCTTCTCAAAGCTCACAAAAGCCGTAGCAGGAAAAACTAAAATTGACGATGAGGTTCTCGATAACCTCGAAGAAATCCTAATTTCTTCAGACGTTGGCGTAAATACAACTCTCAAAATAATCACCCGAATTGAAAAACACGTTTCCGAAAATAAATATTTAGGAACTGGAGAACTCAATGAAATACTTAGAAACGAAATCGCAAGCCTTCTTTCAGAAACCAATTCTGGCGAAGCAACCGAATTTGTAATTCCAACTACTACAAAACCTTATGTTTTAATGGTTGTAGGCGTAAACGGAGTTGGTAAAACAACAACAATCGGAAAATTAGCCCACCAATTCAAAAAGCAAGGATACAATGTAGTTCTTGGAGCAGCCGATACTTTTCGTGCCGCAGCAATTGACCAATTACAAGTTTGGGCTGATAGAGTAGGAGTTCCACTGGTAAAACAACAAATGGGAAGTGATCCTGCTTCGGTAGCTTTTGATACCTTGCAATCTGCAGTTTCTCAAAATGCCGATATTGTCATCATTGATACCGCAGGG